>JBMSGX010000011.1:0-22129 GCA_049416285.1 Crocinitomicaceae bacterium
GAAGGAGAGCTTCTTCAGATCGAAAAGGCAAGAAAATTGGACATCACAGAAGATGTCTATTATGAGATAATTCGTCAGAAAACAGCTTCGTTGATTTCTACATGCTGTGAGGCAGGAGCACTTTCGGTAGATGATATTAACAATGCTGAGAGAATGCGCCTATTCGGCGAGAAAATTGGTCTCGCCTTCCAAATCAAGGATGATATTTTCGACTACGGCGAACCCGGGAATATTGGTAAACCAACAGGACTGGACATTCGTGAACGAAAAATGACTCTTCCTCTGATATACGTGCTAAACAACAGCTCGGAGAAAGTTCGAAAGGAGCTGATCAACATCGTAAAAAATCACAACGAGAATCCGCAGAAAGTCAAAATTGCCGTGGATCTAGTAATCAAAAACGGTGGAATTGAATATGCGCATCAACAGATGATGAAGCTTAAAAACGAGGCCTTAGAATTGCTTATTGACATAGAAGATTCAGCAGCCAAAAGCGCACTCGTCGGACTGGTAGAATATACAACCACAAGATTAAAATAACAGTATGAGAAAATTGATCACCTTATTATTTGTTGGGCTACTTGTGCTGTCTTGCAGTGATTCAAAAAATGAAACTGCGACGGAGAACAATGAGACAGCAACTGATCAGAAATCAGAGGAAAAGAAAGATCTGATCAAACTGAAAGAGAAAAAATACACCGAATACTATCCGGATGGAGTGAATGTAAAATTCAAAGGAGAGATAGATGAAAATGGTCAACGTATGGGCAGATGGGTTCATTACTCACTGACTGGAAAGGAACTGAATTCATCAGAATACCTGCATGATACGCTTCACGGTGTATCAGTGGTTAGACATCCAAATGGTGCAATCCACTACGTTGGTGAATACGACCACGGAAAAAAGATCGGTAAATGGGTTTTCCGTAACGATGACGGTACTGTAAAATACGAAGAAGATTACGATCAACAGGAAGAAAAATAGTGTCTAGAATTCCTCCACATATCATTGATGAGATCATGCAAACCGCACGGATCGAAGAGGTTATTGGTGAATTCGTTCAACTCAAAAGAGCAGGTTCTAACCTAAAAGGATTGAGTCCTTTTACAGATGAAAAAACACCTTCCTTTGTTGTATCTCCAGCAAAACAGATCTTTAAGTGTTTCTCCACCGGAAAAGGAGGTACTGCTGTTACTTTCTTAATGGAGAAAGAGCACTACAGCTATCCGGAAGCATTACGATGGCTAGCTGACAAATACAACATAGCAATTCCTGAAGATCGTCCGGCTACGAAAGAAGAGCTGGAAGCAATCTCTGAGAAAGAAAGTCTTTTCATTATTAATGACTTTGCGAATAAGCACTTCGTAAATAACCTTCATAATACAGACGAAGGAAAGAAGATCGGGCTTTCATATTTTCTTGAACGAGGGTTCAGACCTGAGATCATCGAGAAATTTCAGTTAGGTTACTCGATAAACAAGGGAGACGACTTTACTTCTGCTGCTCTTGACAAAGGTTATAAAAAGGAATTCCTGGAAAAGGTAGGTCTTACGAAAACTAAGGACGATCGAAGCTTCGATTTCTTCAGAGGCCGCGTAATGTTTCCTATTCACAGTATTTCAGGACGTGTACTTGGTTTTGGTGGTAGAACACTTTTTACGGACAAAAAAGTAGCGAAGTACTTCAACTCACCTGAATCACCGATCTACAATAAAAGTGAGATCCTCTACGGACTGTATTATTCAAAGGGTGATATCATCAAATACGATCGTTGTTTCCTTTGTGAAGGGTACACAGATGTGATCAGCATGTATCAGGCCGGGATCCATAATGTGGTTTCGTCTTCAGGGACGTCACTTACAAAGGAACAGATCCGTCTTGTAAAGCGCTACACGAAAAACATTACGATACTTTACGATGGGGATGCCGCCGGTATCAAAGCTTCGTTTCGTGGAATTGACCTCATTCTGGAAGAAGGGCTAAACGTTGAGGTAGTTCTATTCCCGGAAGGAGAAGATCCTGACTCATATTCGAAAGCTGTTAGCTCTTCTGAGCTCGAACAGTACATTGAAGAGAATACACAAGATTTCATTTCATTTAAGGCAGGAATCTTATTGAATGATGGCGATGAAGATCCCATTAAACGTTCAGAGCTTATCAAAGACATTGTACACTCAGTTTCGTTGATACCCGATTCCATAACGCGAAATGTTTACGTACAAAGTATCGCGAAACAATTCGGTATCAATGAGCAAATTCTGAATGCAGAGCTCATTCGCTTGAGAAAAGGAGTGCTCTCCAAAGAACATGGTACTAACGAATTTTACGACATCCCAGTAAAAAAAGAGGTAGTAAAACCGGTTGAAGTAAAGCCAAAGGGTACCAATGAACGTATTGAAGATGTTGAACGCGACCTGATCCGAATCCTGATCCTTTACAGCAAGATGGAGGTAACTCCGCCAAGGCATATTGCCGAATTCACGGAAGATCATAAGGATATATCAGTAGCAGAATACATCATTCATAACCTAGCTGAAGACGAGCATACTTTCAACAACCCAATTTACGCTCGAATTCACAATATCATTGCCGAAGCTCTTGGCGAGAATTCATTCTTGCTCCCTTCTCATTTCCTGAAAATGGAAGATCAGGAAGTTGTTCACTTTGTGAGTGCGATAGATCTTGAAGACCATGAGATCAGTAAAAACTGGAAAGACAAATACGGTATTCACACAAATACAGAGAAAGACAAGCTCTATGATGCTGTAACGAAAGCAGTCATGAACTTTAAGCTGGCTAAGATCGAACTTCGTTTAAGCGAAATCATTGAGGCCAAACAGGAGGATCAGGATTATGAATCACTTATTGATCTACTCGCAGAAGAGAAAGAATTATTAGACTATCGCCTTACCTTCAACAGAATGCTCGGAAGAGATTAGAGCATCAATCTTTTATACATCTGAACAGTATTCTCCAGTCCAAAGTAAAGTGCATCTGAGATCAACGCATGTCCTATCGAAACCTCCGCTAGAAACGGGATCTTTTCATTAAAGAATTTGAGGTTATCTAAACTTAGATCGTGCCCAGCATTAACCTCCAAGCCTAGTTCCTTCGCATAATCTGCTGCCTTTACGTATTCTTCAATTGTCGCTTCCGGCGCTTCGGCAAACGGACCTGTATACAACTCAATACGATCTACCCCTGACTTCGCAGCGTATTCGATATTCTCGAGGTTTGTATCAACAAATATAGATGACCTTACACCCCATTCTTTCAATTGAGTCGCAAGCTTCGAAAGTAACTCGAGATTATCTTTTGTATTCCATCCCGCATTTGAAGTAAGCACGTGAGGTGGGTCCGGTACCAATGTTGCCTGTGCGGGTCGCACCTCTTCTATGATCTTCATGTAGCGCTCGTCGGGATAACCCTCGATGTTGAATTCGGTAGTTACAACTTTTGCGAGGTCGTAAACATCCTGATGCGTTATATGACGCTCATCCGGTCGTGGGTGAACGGTAATTCCATCTGCTCCAAATCGCTCACAGTCTAATGCGACCTGAACAACATTTGGTGTGTTCCCTCCCCTTGCATTTCTTAAGGTTGCTACCTTATTTACATTCACACTTAACTTCGTCATATCGGCTTATTTCTGATTACAAAAGTAAGAACTTACCAATGAATGTACTACTTTAGTAATTGTAATGAGAGCAATAGAACTTATCACAGAAGAAATACCACCCTTAACGCACAAAGACAGTGCTGAAAAGGCATTAAACTGGATGGAGGAATTTAAAGTTTCTCACCTTCCCGTTTTGAAGAATGGTAATTTTGTAGGTGTTATATCCGAAGCGGATCTTTTGGATAAAATGGAAATGGAGGAAACATTGGATGTTCTCTTTCAACATCTTCCGAGACCGTACGCACTTGACAGTGATCATATCTATCAAGTTTTATCGAAGATCGCTGAATTCAAACTGAGCTTGATCCCTATTCTGGATCATTCTGAGAAATACCTTGGCTGTACCAGTGTGCACCACCTTTTAACTTTGATCGCCAATACGGGAAGTATCAAGGAAAATGGGGGTATCATTGTATTGGAGATGGCCAAGAACGATTATTCACTTGCACAGATCGCGCAGATCGTTGAGAGCAATGACGCGAAGATCCTAAGCTCTTACATAATGAGCTCACCGGACTCAATGAATATTGAAGTTACGATCAAGATCAACCAGATAGAACTGGATCGCATCATTCGTACTTTCCAACGATATGATTATCACATAAAAGCTTCGTTCCAAAAGAGTTCTTTGGAGAATGATATGAAATTCAGATACGAAGCATTGATGAACTATTTGAACTTTTAAGTGATGAACGTAGCGATTTACGGTAAGAAAGTCACCAAACAAACCATTGAGGTATACAATGAATTCCTTGGGATTCTTAAGGATTTTGGATGGAATCCAATCTTAGAAAAACGACTGAAGGCACAGCTCGTTCAAAAGGACGGACTTCCGGAAAGCTTTGATGAATTCTCCAACCACAATGATTTCAAGACTGGGATCGACCTTAGCGTGAGTATTGGAGGTGATGGAACCTTTATTCAAAACGTTCAGTTTGTGAGAGACTCGAATGTTCCTGTAATCGGAATTAACACCGGACGACTTGGATTCCTTTCGAATATTTCGAGAGACAGGATCGAAGAAGCGATGGATCTTGTTCATCAAAAGAAATATGTCCATCAGAAACGTTCCTTGATCCGCATTGAAACTGAAGACAATATTCTCGGTGATGAAAATATTGCTGTGAATGAATTGGCATTGCAAAAAAAGGATACTTCATCCATGATCACAGTTCATGCGGAACTGGATAATAAATACCTCAACTCTTATTGGGCAGATGGATTGATCGTAGCAACACCAACGGGTTCTACAGCATATAGTTTATCGTGTGGCGGACCAATCATCACTCCTGGATGTCAGGTGCATATCCTAACACCGATCGCGCCACACAATCTAAACGTCCGTCCTATGGTCGTTCCGGATCACATGCCGATCAAATTGAAAGTGGAAGGAAGACACAGAACATGTTTGATGTCGGTTGATGGCAATTCAGTATCGGTAAGACAGGGAGAGGAGATCATTGTTCATAAAGCAGATTTTATGATCAATGTGATCAAGTTTGAAGACAATAACTTCCTTGATACGATCCGAAACAAAATGTACTGGGGAGAAGACGCAAGAAATTAGGCAAGAAATTTGATTTAAGATAGAAAACAAGAAAAATGAAGAACATACTCACAATTCTTACACTAACACTGACTTTCGGAATGATCGCATATGGTCAGGTAGAACAAACGAAGATCAAAAAAGGAAAACTTGAAAATGGAATGTATGCCGTTTTCGAAACAAGTAAAGGAACGATCCTCTGTCAGCTGGAGTTTGAAAAGACGCCTATGACAGTAGCAAACTTCGTTGGATTAGCGGAGGGTAAAAAATTCGCTGCTTACGATACGATTACTTTCGATAAGCCCTTCTATGACGGTTTGATCTTTCACCGCGTGATCAATGATTTCATGGTTCAGGGAGGAGATCCTCTTGGAACTGGAGGAGGAAATCCGGGTTATAAGTTTTTCGATGAAACACGCGAAGACCTTACACACTCAGGTGCCGGAATCCTGTCAATGGCAAATTCAGACCCAAGGAACTCTAAAGCTCCATACAGCAACGGAGGAAAAACAAATGGTAGCCAGTTCTTTATCACACACAAAGAAACTCCTTGGTTAGATGGACTACATACAGTTTTTGGAAATGTGCTTCAAGGGCAAGACGTAGTGAACGCGATTGCTCAAGGTGACACGATGTATCACGTTAAGATCATTCGTAAAGGCAAAGCAGCGAAGAAGTTCAACACGACAAATACTTTCAACGAGGGAGTTAAAGCCGGAGAAGAAAAGATCATAACAAACACATTGGAAAGAGCAGCAACTGCCGGTGAGCAAGGAAGCCCCTTGTTACAATTAAACATCCTTGAAAACGGATTAAATGCTAATCCTAATGAACCAAGAATCAAGAATATGCTGGACAGCTTGTCAAAAGTATACGCTAACCTTAAAACAAAAGAAGGATACAGCAAGTTCATGTTCGAAGAAGTAAAGAAGAAAGCACCGAATGCTAAGCAAATGCCATCGGGATTGGTTTACGACATCACAAATGAGGGTAACGCAGAAAAAGGACAAAACGGTTCTAAAATGTCAGTTCATTACACTGGGACATTCAGAGCAACTGGTGAGAAATTCGATTCATCGCATGATAGAGGCCAACCAATGACATTCGCTTATTTGCAGCAAAGAATGATCCCGGGATTTGAGGAAGGTTTGAAAATGCTTGGGAAAGGCGGTAAAGCTACTTTCTATATTCCTTACTTCCTTGCATACGGAGAGGCAGGAAGAGGATCAATGATGCCTCCATATTCAGACTTGATATTTGAGATCGAAATGGTTGACTTGGAAGTGAGCCCAGCTCCTCCTAAGGATATCCAAAAACATGAACATCACGAAGGTGATGGACATGATCACAGTCATGATGGACACAACCATTAGCATTAAATAAATTGAATTGAGAGCTCACGAAAGTGGGCTCTTTTTTTTGTTAGTGCGGGAAGCAATTTGCTGGCTTTCCAAGTCGGAAAGTTATCATGGCGCCTGAGAAGATATACCAATCTTTTGTAGAGGTATTTCCTCTTGCTCCGTATCTCGATTGGGAAATGGATCTATTCGAAAGCTCTGCTGCCAACGGCCCGTTTTCGGCGGCGAGAACAGCTGCATCCGCATAAAAGTTAGAGCCTACATCATCCAAATAATCCGTAAATGTTTTACGGATACCGATTTCCAAATTAAGAGAAATACGATCACCCAAAGAAAGTCGAACTCCCGCTCCCAATGGAATAACCGGTTGAATAAGACTGTAGTTCTTTTTGTCAGATAAACTACTCCCCTGACCTTCTGTTCCAAGGGGTTGTAGCTCGTATTCATTTCCGTTGTATTCAGTCATTGGATTCATTCTGAACAATCCGATCTCCGCTAATAAATAGGCCGTACCATAATACTTGTGATGTCCTAGCTGAAAGGGAAAGTAATTGAACTCAAAACCTGCCGCTCCTTCATAAATTGTAGACGTAAAATTTAAGTTTCTATCCACCATTGTAGGTTCATTGCTGTAATCTGCGTCATCACCTTCGACTTTACCGTAAAGAAAGTTCACGCGCATTGAAAGTCTTGAGTGGATATTGTAGCGAAATAGAATTCCTCCGGCAAGATGCGGATTCAAGTACGGTTTATAAGGGTTCAAATCACCCATATACGTTGTTGTACCAATGAGTACACCAAGCTCCGACCTTGAAGCACTCGTATGAAACTGAGCAACACTTATTGTGCTCACGAATACCGATATGACAACTATTAAATTTCGCATGAAACCTACAAACGCAAATTTATTAAGATTATTGTGAAGGGGAGACATTAAGACTCCCTGAATTCCTAAAACGAAGGAGAACTGATCGTTCTGAATGTTTTCACAGAAACTCTCGCATTTTTCGGATACTTAACTGTATAACCAATTTGTTTCGATTCGGTTTCACCCGACAGTGCTTTCAAACGCCACATTACTTCACCCGTCTCTTCGTCATGCTTGCCATTGGTCAATTCGTCTACAATGACATTGATATCACTGTTTTGTGAGATTGGCACCTGATCATACACTTCAATAGAAATTGGTGTAGAACGGTTATTTCTCACTGCGATCTCATACAAGTATGATTCTTTTCGCGTATTTCCGATCACGGACTTACTCGTCATTTCATTCTTGAGTTTACGTAATACGGTCACTTTTTCATCGCGCCCGAATGATAGGCTCAATGTATCCGATACATTTCTTGTATCAATCTCCGAAACACCAACATATTGACCTCCGAAATAAACATTTGTAGGGCCAGGCATCAGGTCTAGCTCTTGCCACCCCGTTATATGCGCTAATAAGAATGCAGAACGATCCAGTTTCGGAATTGTAATATGAGAGAATGTAGCATCCAAATGATAATCTCTAACATTCACTAAATAAGGCTGTGCATCAGAGGGACAAGAAAAACGCTCTTCGATATCAAATTCAGTACTAAGCTCACTGATCTGGATCTGCTTGATTGCTACCGATTCTTTTTGCGGATCGAGTTTTTCCTGTAGTTTGAACGAATTGTCCTCCCAAACGTTTCGCTGTTCGGCTTCATCTCCCAGATAGTAGTTGTCATATACACGCTGATTAGCAAGATTGATCTCAGAGTTCGCCATTTGGCGATAATCCTTATCCATTGACTGAGGCATGAAATATTCCGTACGCCCCTTTTTATAGCGTGCATAACTCTGATAAGTCAGGTACCACGGCTTAAGTTCTGGAAATGCCGCAGACAAGCGTGGATCAGCCGTAGATAAGGTAAGCTTCACATCATTCCATGCCGTTCCAGTATTGTTGTAGACTTGAGCTTTGTAATTTAGGCTTACTTGATCATTGATGTCTTCAGCCGAAAGATCGTAGCTTGCCGCCCAACCGCAATCTGTCACAAGGTATTTCAATTGTGATTGGTACGTATCAGTTTCTTCAACATCCAATAGTACGATCACCTGGTTGCTTCTCTGGTTTTCATCATAATTCAGCTCCACCAGTTGGTAACGTACATTCTCAGCATCTATCCCAAGACTTCGGTTATCCTTTTGCAATTTGGAAACCGATCGCTTGATCTCTAAAGTACGCTTGTGATAAAAATCTGCAGCTGCCTCGATCTCCTCAACTGTTAGATTCTTGCTTTCACCACCAAGGTCACGATTGGTATTTAGAATCCCCTCTTCAGCACGATAAGCGGCAATTTTATCATGATTGAACTGGATCTGGTCATTAATCTCATCGAGGGAATCCTTCAGGTTTGTAATCCGCGGATTTACAATTTCTGCTGCTGAAAAATCCAGTTCCGTTGAAACAGATATTAGACGCGCTTTTTTACCCGCATTAAACTGTATTGAGCTTGGATCGGCATAAACACTGAGACCTTTAAAGACCAACCTGTTGCGCCCTTTCTTTAATTTGACGTCTTGCTTATGTGTTAGCTGTCCTGCTGTTAAGAAGAGCTTGACCTCATCAATATTGGTCTTTAACTCAACCTTATTTGCAGTTTGAGCATATAAAAAGTGCGCAGAGAATGTCACCGCAATAAGGAGAAGAGCATGTTTCATAATGACCGTTTTCATATCTGTACAAATTAGATTAAAATTAGTTCAGTTATATTTTTAACATTTTATTTATTTACAAACATTTTGTGTTTAAATAACTGATCGATAGCTTTGCCCCCTTAATTATTTACAATGAATACATTATATCAAGAGATCGTAGAAGAATTTGGAACACCGCTTTATGTCTATCACGGAGATAAAACAATCGAACAGTTTCAAAAGTTACAGAATGCCTTTACAGGAGTACCACTGAAACTAAAATATGCGATGAAGGCATTGAGTAATGTGAACATATTAAGATTGCTAAAATCACAGGGCGCCGGCATCGATGCGGTTTCTATTGAAGAGGTGTGTCTGGCGTTGCGTGCGGGTTACGACCCAAGTGAAATCCTCTTCACGCCAAACTCGATTGGATTTGACGAGCTTACCGAAGCCGTGGATCTTGGGGTTCAGATCAATATTGATAATCTAACCTTGTTGGAAAAGTTCGGAGCGAAGTATCAAGACTCCTACCCATGTTGCATTCGAATCAACCCACACATTATGGCAGGAGGGAATGCAAATATTTCTGTAGGTCATATCGACTCGAAATTTGGAATTTCCATTCACCAGCTTCGCCATGTTGAGCGAATTGTCAAGAATTATGGAATTCACGTCAATGGCTTACACATGCATACCGGAAGTGATATTCTTGATGCAGATATATTTTTGTTAGGAGCCGAGATCATTTTTCACGCAGCACGTTCTTTCGATGAATTAACCTTCATAGATTTTGGAAGTGGATTCAAGGTAGCCTACAAAGAAGGAGATGTAGAAACTGATATCGATAAAATTGGAGCAGCCATTTCTCGGGCATTCAAAGAATTCTGCACAGAGTACGGCCGCGATCTTGAATTATGGTTCGAGCCAGGAAAGTTCATCGTAAGCTCCTGCGGAGAGCTTCTTGTTAGATCAAATGTTGTGAAACAAACTACCTCCACAGTATTTGTAGGTGTTGACAGTGGACAAAATCACCTTATACGTCCTATGATGTACAACGCTTATCATGAGATTGAAAACATCTCCAATCAACACGGCGAAAAGAAACTTTACACAATTGTTGGAAACATCTGTGAAACCGACACCTTTGGATATGACCGATTCTTAACCGAAGTGCGAGAAGGAGATATTCTTTCCATAAAAAATGCTGGGGCCTATGGATTCAGCATGAGTAATCAATATAATTCAAGAAGACGTCCTGCTGAGGTGATGATCCTAAACGGATGTGCTCATCTTATACGCAAAAGAGAAACAATTGAAGATCTGACACGCAATGAGGTTGAGATGAATACAAATATTCTTGTGAACCATTGTGATGAAAAAAAACCAGCGTTCAGCTAATTTAACTGTGAATAAAGATGGATTAATTCATCTTTACTTTTGAGAAGAACCTCTCCAGATTATCATTCTTAACTAGGTTGTCTGCTCCAAGAATTAGGATCTTCTTGCATTTATTTGATGACAACCACATGTCGAAACTCGTCAAAGCCACTTGAAGTGTTCCGTTTACATCGATCTTTTGTGTTGGGATATGGCGATGGTCAAAGTACGTATGAAAATCATAAAGATCTTTTGGTATATCCTGATTCTCGTTTACAAGTAACAAACCATCTGCGAATTGATCTTCAACCATCTTCAATTCGTAATCCTCCACAGGAACTCCTGCTTGCTCTGCCCAGTTCTTCACGTAAGCAGAAAATGCCGAATCAGGCTTGATGTATAGGGTTTCGATCTTCATTGTTGCACGCTTAAAGCGACGGCAAATATAGTCTTTTGAAAGGAATCAAAAGGATTTCCTGAAAAATTTAATCTAACAGTTCGTTAATTTTTTCAGTTGGACGAGCCACTACAGCTTTGTTTCCTTTGACGACAATTGGACGCTCCATTAGTTTTGGAAACTCGATCATTGCAGCAACCCATTGATCATCTGTAAGTTCTTTACCCTTGAACTGCTCTTTAAAGATCGCTTCGCTCTTGCGTAAAAGCTCTTGAGGCTTCATTCCCAACTGTGTCAGAATTTGCTTTAACTCCTTTTGTGTTAATGCATCCTGAAGGTATAAATGAACATCATAGGACACTCCTTTTTCGTCAAGGTATGCAAGACTGTTTCTACTTTTTGTGCATCGTGGATTATGATAAACTTTTACTTCCGCCATTTTTCTAATTTCCGTATGTCATTAAATAAGCTTTGAGGAATGGCCCCAAATCACCATCCATTACCGCGTCAACATTTCCAGTTTCATAGCTCGTGCGTACATCCTTTACTAGTTTATATGGATGCATCACATAATTTCTGATCTGAGATCCCCATTCGATCTTCTTCTTGTCAGCTTCAATCTCTGCGCGCTTTTCCATGCGCGATCTGTACTCCAATTCGTATAGCTGAGATTTCAAAAGCTGAATTGCCTTCTCTTTGTTCGCCAGCTGAGAGCGAGATTCAGAGTTTTCAATAATTATTCCTGAAGGTTCATGTCTCAATCGAACCGCGGTTTCAACCTTATTCACATTCTGACCTCCCTTTCCTCCTGAACGGAATGTCTCGAAAGAAATATCAGCCGGATTGATATTGATCTCAATTGAGTCATCCACCAAGGGATATACATATACTGATGCAAACGAAGTATGTCTTTTCGCATTAGAATCAAACGGACTGATACGAACCAAACGATGAACGCCATTTTCACCTTTTAAGTATCCAAACGCAAAGTCACCTGAGAACTCCAACGTTACAGTTTTTATCCCTGCAACATCACCCTCCTGATAATTGAGCTCTTTAACCTTATAGCCGTTCTTCTGGCCCCACATCAGATACATACGCATCAACATAGAAGCCCAGTCACAACTTTCGGTACCTCCCGCACCAGCGGTAATTTGAAGAACCGCATCCAAAGCGTCCTCCTCACCCGAAAGCATGTTTTTCAATTCAAGTTCTTCGATCCTCTCAACAAGTCCGTCATATTTTTGTTGTACCTCCTCCTCAGTTGCCTCTCCTTCTTTTGCAAATTCGATCAACACCTCAAGATCACCCAAGAATTCAGTGAGTTCATCAAACGACTCGATCCACACCTTAATTCCTCGGATCTTTTTCATTTGTACCTCAGCAGCCTTAGGATCATTCCAAAAATCAGGATCTTGTGTTTTCAGCTCCTGCTCGCTAAGCTCCATGCGCTTTTCAGGAATCTTTAGGTAAGACTCGATTGCTTCAACGCGCTCTTTTACTTCTTTAAATTGGTCCTGATTGATCATACGATGCAAAAATAGTTAATAAACCGAGATTAAATGTTAGTACAAAAATCGTGTTCAATCGCTGTTCGGAAAAGAAAAATTTTACATTTGCGTATCAAACTCAAATAGACTATGAATATTCCTGCAGATTTAAAGTATACGCAAGATCACGAATGGATTAAAATCGATGGGGACATCGCTACTGTTGGTATTACGGACTTCGCTCAAGGTGAGCTAGGAGATATCGTTTACGTAGAGATCGAAACTGAAGGTGAAGAACTTGAAAAAGAGGAAGTTTTCGGATCCGTTGAAGCTGTAAAAACAGTATCTGACCTTTTCATGCCTGTATCTGGAGAGATCACTGAATTCAATGAGGCACTT
This sequence comes from Crocinitomicaceae bacterium, assembly GCA_049416285.1. Taxonomy (GTDB): domain Bacteria; phylum Bacteroidota; class Bacteroidia; order Flavobacteriales_D; family Crocinitomicaceae; genus UBA4466. Next base: position 12,918 of record JBMSGX010000011.1, read on the forward strand.
GAGGCAAGCCCTGAAACAGTGAACGAAGATCCTTACGGAGATGGATGGATGATCAAGATCAAAATGTCCGACACTTCTGAACTAGATGGGTTGATGGACGCTGACGCATACAAAGCGCACATAGGATAAAACGTACTCGGTGTTGGGTTCAAATTATTTTTGAACCTTTTCAATAGATGGTTGTACATAATGATGTACTTACAATCACAAGAGAGATAGACTTGTATCAATCGCTCAGAATGTGATAGATGATGGTACAAAATTTGATACAATATTTATATATTTACACTGTAATTCGATAGTTATGGAATTAAAGAAAAGCAAAGAAGTTGATAACGAGAGGTTAAAAGGACCAGCGATGATGATCGGACTTTTGTTCATCGGAAGTTTGGTTTTGGCATCTTTCTCTTATACAACTGCAATAGAGCGTGCGGTTAACGATAAGGTTGTTGAGAACCTATCTGAGGACAGTTTTGAGCAGACTCCTGAGGAGCCAAAAGAGGAGCCGCCACAGCAAGAAACAGCTGTTGAAGTTCCGCCTCCACCGGCAGAAGAAATTAAAGTTGAAGAAAACAAAGAAGAGCCACCAAAGAAAATTGTTCCAGTTCCACCACCAGTTGTGGTAGAAAAAGAGCAAGTGAAGGTTGCTGAAGAGATCATCGAATTCCCAGATGTTGAAGCATCATTCCCGGGAGGAGCTGCAGCATTGAAGCAATACATTCGTGACAACGTAGTTTATCCTGAAATGGCCATGGAAATGAATGAGCAAGGTAAAGTATACCTCTCATTCGTAGTGGAGAAAGATGGATCTATCACGAACATTAAAGTAGAAAGAGGAGTTAGTTCTGACCTAGACCGTGAAGCTAAAAGAGTTGTGCGCTCTATGCCGAAATGGGTTCCTGGTGAAACTAAAGGTAAGTCTGTAAGAACAAAATGTAGCTTACCCATCGTATTCGTTATCCAATAAGAGATATAGAAATAAAAAAAGGGCAGCCGTTTGGCTGCCCTTTTTTGTTGCAATAACCTATTAATAATTTGACGTTGCTCCGCCGATATTTTCAATTGGATGCCACGTTGTCTTAACCTCACAGAAGTCGCTGATGTAGTAAAGATCTTGTGCGTCTGAATTCATCCAATCTTCATCGTACTTACAAATCCTTTTCAGGTTTAAAGCAGAGCTCTCATCAAGCATCTTAATTTCTTCTGAACTATTTCCAGCATACGCCATTGCATTAACATCCATGTGTGTCGTCAATGGCTTGATCATTTCGCTGCGCATTCCAGTTAGTATGTTTACAACACCACCCGGCACATCAGAAGTGGCTAATACCTCTGCAAATGTAATTGCACATAACGGTTTTGTTTCTGAAGCCAAAATGACACATGTATTTCCAGATGCGATCACTGGCGCTATTAATGATATCAATCCAATCAATGAACTACCTTCTTCAGGAATAATACCAACGACTCCTGTTGGTTCAGTTACGGAGAAGTTGAAATGTGACGAAGAAACCGGGTTAACCGCGCCCAGCACTTGATTGATCTTATCACACCAACCTGCATAATAGATCAAACGGTCAATAGCCAACTCTACTTCCGCATTCGCTTCTTTTTGCGAAACTCCTTGGAAAACTAGCTCATCAATAAACTGACCTTTTCTACCTTCAAGCATTTCTGCAATTCGATAAAGGATCTGAGATCGGTTGAATGCAGGTCGCTCGGCCCATCCGCCAAAAGCTTTACGAGCAGCAACCACTGCATTACGCACATCTTTTCTAGACGATAGGCAAATATTACCTAGTTGTTCTCCTTTTTTATTCTCCGGTGTATAATACCTCCCTGACTCTGTTCTTGGGAACTTCCCTCCGATATAAATCTTATATGTTTTTAATACTTCCAAACGTCCCATACTTACCTAAGTTTAACATATGCACTAAGTCCATGCAGACCTCCTTCTCTTCCGAATCCACTTTCCTTGTATCCACCGAATGGCGACGAAGGATCAAATTTATTGTATGTGTTCGCCCAAACAACTCCTGCATTAAGCTTTGTTGTTAAGTTGAAAATTCGAGAACCTTTATCTGTCCACACTCCTGCAGCTAATCCGTATTCAGAATTGTTTGCCTTTTGGATCGCTTCATCAACCGTCCTAAATGTTTGAATTGTCAATACCGGTCCGAAGATCTCTTCTTTTACGATCGTGCTCGACTGAGCTACATCTGTAAAGATTGTTGGCGCACAGAAATACCCTTTCTTCGGTATATCGCAAGAAGCCTGATGCATAGTGGCTCCTTCATCCAATCCGATCTTGATGTATTTATTGATCGTGTCCAACTGCTCTTTTGAGTTAATCGCACCTACATCCGTATTCTTATCTAATGGATCCCCAACAACCAGTGTCTCCATTCTACGCTTTAATTTTCTGATCACCTTATCAGCGACACTTTCCTGCACCAATAAACGTGACCCGGCACAACACACGTGACCTTGATTAAAGAATATACCGTTAATGATCCCTTCTACCGCCTGATCCAATGGCGCGTCTTCAAGAATGATATTCGCCGACTTACCGCCGAGTTCTAACGTAGCCTTCTTTTTAGTTCCGGCAATTGCTTTCTGAATGATCTTACCAACTCCAGTTGATCCTGTGAACGCAATCTTATCGACGTCGTCATGATTAACGATAGCTGCCCCTGTGTCTCCATAACCAGTAACTACATTCACAACTCCGGCAGGTAAGCCACTGTCGTGAATGATCTCTGCCAGTTTCATTGCAGTCAACGGAGTAGTCTCAGCCGGCTTAATCACAATTGTATTTCCAGCTGCCAGTGCAGGTGCGATCTTCCATGCCGCCATCAATATCGGGAAGTTCCAAGGAATGATTTGTCCTGCAACCCCCAACGATTCCACCTTTCTGTTTGGGAAAGCGTATTCCAATTTATCCGCCCATCCAGCGTAGTAGAAAAAGTGATTACACGCCAATGGCACATCCACATCTCGGGATTCACGAATTACCTTCCCAGAATCCATTGACTCGATAACAGCCAATTCACGGGCACGTTCTTGCATCAATCGAGCAATACGATAGATGTATTTTCCCCGCTCCGCACCAGACATTTTCGACCATACATTTTTATATGCCTTACGCGCTGCCTTTACTGCCTTATCAACATCCTTTTCATTTCCATATGCAACTGACGCAAGCTTTTCTCCAGATGAAGGGCTTACCGTATCAAAATACTTTCCAGATGTCGGTTTAACGAATTTTCCGTCGATGTATAATTCATATTTCTCTTTCAGCTTCACATGAGAAGTACTCTCAGGTGCAGGAGAATAATCCCAGCTGGTTGTTTTTTTCTTCGCCATTTTTAGTCTATTGAGAAATAGTCACTGGATTGATAAACTCCAGTTTCAGTTTTTAATATTTGCATTAGTACGTCGTTAGCAAGACTGCTTGCTCCAAAACGGAACCACTCATTATTTAGCCAGTCATTGCCCAAAACTTCTTTCACCATAACGAGGTTTTGAAGTGCGAGTTTAGAATTTGAAATTCCCCCGGCTGGCTTCATACCGATCATGATTCCCGTTTCATCATAATAATCTCTAATTGCTTCAAGCATCGTGTAAGTCACTTGCATTGTAGCTGCAGGTGAAATCTTACCTGTTGATGTCTTGATAAAATCAGCCCCTGCATGTATAGCTATATCACTGGCCCTGCGCACGTGATCAAGCGTTACTAGCTCTCCCGTTTCAAGAATAACCTTTAAACGTGCTTTCCCACATGCTTCCTTTATCGCAGCAATCTCATCGAAAACAAAGTCATAGTCTCCTGTCAGGAACTTCCCCCGAGATATTACCATGTCAATTTCATCTGCCCCATTATCAACGGCAAACTTTGTATCCGCCAATTTGATTTCCATAGGCGCTTGTCCACTTGGAAATGCAGTAGCCACCGAAGCAACTTTTACTCCAGAACCTTCAACGGCCGTTTTGGCGGTCTTTACCATAGAAGGGTAAACACAAACAGCAGCAACTGTTGGTAAGCCAGGATAACTGTCATGAAGATGCTTTGCCTTAAAGCACATTTGCTTCACTTTACCCTCAGTATCCTTACCCTCTAATGTAGTTAGATCGATCATATTCAAGATCATCCTCAGACCTTGCATTTTTGACTCATTCTTGATCGACCTTTTTTGAAATCGAGAGACCCTTTCTTCAACACCAACTTTATCCACAACTGGTGATTTCATCGGGTCAAAAAATGGACGCTCGTTTGTCCCTTTGGATTGACTCATTCTTACAGATTATTTCGTGTCAAATATACTGATAATAGTCAATAAAAAAGGGCTCCCTCAGAGCCCTTTACTAATCCGTTTTTGCTATGTTATAGCTGTCCATCCGAGTGATAAACACCCTTCTTAAACACCCTAACTTTTAGTAGAATTCCATCAGAGTCGTACTCGTAGATCTTACCATCCCAAAGTCTTCCATCTTTGAATTCTCCGTCCTGCCAGATCTCGTCATTATCATTATAGATCTTGTTGTATCCGTTCGCTTCGAACTTAATACCCTTTGTTCTAGGTGCAGAAGAAACCTTAGGTGCCCTTTCTTTAGAAATTCCCGGATCCTCAACATTCACTGATGGATTCACCATTTCTTTCACCTCGCTCTTTTCTACCTTACCGCTCTCGTCATAATAAAGCACCTCTTTCTCATCACCATTTTCATAGTAGCGAACTGCTTTACCCGTTGGTATTCCATTTTGAGAGTCGTATTCGAATTCAATCTGACCGTTAGGGTAGTAGTACTTCACAGTACCCTGCTCCTGTCCGTTTTCGTTGTAGTAAGATTCATATTCTAACGAACCGTCCTCGTGAAATCTTTTTAGCGAATCAGAATATCGACCCATCATGAAAGTTCCCTCTTCGCGGATATTTCCGTTTGGATAAATCTTGATATATTTTCCCGATGGTACATTATTATGATATTCCCCCTTCAACTTCGGAGTAACACCATCTCTATGATACTTAGTCCAGAAGCCTTCTTTTCTGTCATCCTTGTAGGGACCTTCTTCGATTTTACCTTCTTCAGGATATCCAGCAGAGGGGCGATCTTTTCCAAAATAGATCCACCTACCTTGCTTTCTTCCTTGTTTATCAACTTTGTTGACATCGTCGTCTTGATCGACAACAGCAGCATTAACCTGTCCTAAAGAAAACAGGAATGCGAGAGTGCAGTAGATTAATAATTTTGGTCTCATAGTCTTCGGTTTTTGGACATAAGTCCACTAACGAATCTAACATATAAGGTCAATATAGCAAAAAAAAGGCTAACATTTTCGCCCAACAGGTATTTTTCTTCGATGAAATTTGCTATGCGCGAATAATTTTATTCACTCTCAAGTAAACTAGTATTCACGTTGTTAAGCATAACTTCAACCAGTTTTTCTATTCCAAATTCCTCTTTCCAATTCCAATCTTTGTTGGCCACAGAATCATCAATAGAACCTGGCCAACTATCAGCAATTGCCTGTCTAAAATCAGGTTCGTAAGAAATAGTGAATTCAGGCATTACTTTGCAGATTTCCGTGGTTAGATCCTTTGGTGTAAAACTAATTCCTCCAAGATTATATGAAGATCTAATGCTAAGCTTTTCACTTGGCGCTTCCATTAGTTCGATCGTGGCCCTAATAGCATCATCCATGAACATCATAGGCAACGGTGTGTCTTCTGACAGGAAAGACGTATAACAGCCTCTTAATTTAGCCTGGTAGAAGATGTCAACCGCATAATCCGTTGTTCCGCCACCCGGCAAGCTTCCATAAGAGATCAAACCAGGGTAACGTATACTGCGTACATCCACACCGAATTTATTGAAGTAATACTCGCACCATCTTTCACCTGCTAATTTAGATATTCCATAAACCGTCGTAGGCTCCATTACAGTTACCTGCGGAGTGTTGAATTTTGGTGTTGAAGGTCCAAAAACAGCTATTGATGATGGCCAGAATATCTTCTTTACGTGTCCTTCTTTCGCAAGATCAAGGATCGTAAACAACCCCTCCATATTCAATCGCCAAGCAAAATCAGGATGCTTCTCCGCTGTTGCACTTAATAACGCTGCTAACAGGTAAACTTCCCGAATTTCATTTTCAATGATATACTTTCTTACACTCTCCCTGTCGAGCACATCCATTTTAACATAAGGGCCATTTTTTAATGCTACCGGACAAGTCTCTTTGATATCCGCTGCAATGATGTTGGATTCTCCGTGCCTTCTCCTCAATTCAAGAACCAACTCAGTTCCTATTTGCCCACAAGCTCCAATGATGATCGTTTTACCCGACATATTTAAATGCATTTACCATTTCAACAAATAGAATTAATATTTCGTAAAAATCCTAATGTATCAATTCACGGATAAAATCGATTAACTGATCAAAATCATTTTTTAAACTTTCCCCATAATTTAGTTTTGTTGCCACATAACCTTATCTTTATGTTTAGCGGGTTGAAGATTTTATTGTGTTACTATCTGAAACGCAATCCTGAGTGATCCATTCAGGGTTGCTTGAAGTTATATTAACACCTATTAATCAATTTATTATGCCATTTTATCATAAACTGGGGAGTATACCCCACAAACGACATACTGTATTTAGAAAGCCTGACGGATCTTTATATCACGAACAGCTTTTCGGTACGATTGGATTCGACGGAATGTCTTCTCTAATGTATCACATGAGGCCTCCAACAGTAGTAAAAGAGATCAAGGGGCAAAAAAATGTTGCTCCAGAAGTAGGCGCTGACAAGAACATGATCATGCGAAGTTTCATGGGTTACAAGGTCCCTCAAAAGGACGATTACCTTGAAAGCCGTATTCCAATGCTTATGAATTCGGACTGCTACATCGAGTTGGCTGCACCGAAAAAGTCAATGTCCGATTACTTTTATAAAAATGCGGATGCGGATGAGATCATTTTCATCCACAAAGGTGAAGGAACACTTAAGACGCAATTGGGGAACATCGATTTTGCTTACGGTGATTACCTGGTTGTTCCAAGAGGAATGATCTACCAGCTTCATTTTAAAGGTGAAGAAAATAGATTATTCATAGTTCAATCATTTAGCCCGGTCTATACACCAAAGAGATACAGAAACTGGTTTGGTCAGTTACTTGAACATTCTCCTTACTGTGAGAGAGACATCAGGCCGCCACATGAGTTAGAAACTCATGATGAAGAAGGTGATTTTCTTGTGAGAATAAAAAAAGAAGATGTTCTCTATGACTATGTATATGGGAATCACCCGTACGATCTGATCGGATGGGATGGATACAATTATCCATATGCATTTTCTATCCATGATTTCGAGCCAATTACGGGAAGAGTGCACTTGCCTCCGCCGATTCACCAGACTTTTGAGACGGCTGGTTTCGTTGTTTGTTCATTTGTACCTAGACTGTATGATTACCATCCGGATGCTATACCGGCACCTTATAATCACAGCAATATCGACTCTGACGAAGTACTTTACTATGTCGACGGGGACTTCATGAGCAGAAATAACATCGAACAAGGACAGATCACACTGCACCCGGCAGGTATTCCACACGGACCACACCCTGGTGCATATGAGAGAAGTATTGGTGAAAAAGAAACACTTGAACTAGCCGTTATGGTTGATACGTTCAAACCACTTAAATTAACGAAGCAGGCGCTTGATCTTGAATTAGGAGACTATCACAAAAGCTGGATCGGTGCCAAATAAATAAGGAACTAAAATTTTGAAATATGAGTAAAGATGTAAAAAGTGTAAACTACGGATTGGAAAAAATCTTTGAGGGAGCTCAGGACTTCTTACCACTTTTAGGAACTGATTATGTTGAATTGTATGTGGGAAATGCAAAGCAAGCTGCTCACTTTTATAAAACAGCATTCGGATTTCAATCATTCGCTTACAAAGGATTAGAAACAGGAAGTAAAGACACTGTATCATACGTAGTAAAACAAGACAAGATCAAACTTGTCCTTACTACCCCGCTTAACTCCAAGCACCCGATAAACGACCATATCGTGAAACATGGAGACGGCGTGAAAGTAGTTGCTCTTTGGGTTGAAGATGCCGCCCAAGCATGGAAAGAAACAACTTCAAGAGGAGCTAAATCTTACATGGAGCCAACGGTTGAAAAAGATGAGCACGGAGAGATTGTTCGCGCTGGTATTCACACATATGGTGAAACTGTGCACATCTTTGTTGAACGCAAGAACTACAATGGCGTTTTCATGCCCGGATTTGAGAAATGGGAGTCAGATTACAACCCAGAGCCACTCGGTCTTAAATATGTAGACCATATGGTAGGAAACGTTGGTTGGGGTGAAATGAACACGTGGGTAAAATGGTACGAGGATGTAATGGGGTTTGAAAACTTCCTTTCATTCGATGACAAGCAGATCCATACTGAATACTCTGCTTTGATGAGTAAAGTGATGAGTAATGGAAACGGGCGTATCAAATTCCCAATTAACGAGCCAGCTGAAGGAAAGAAAAAATCGCAGATCGAAGAATATCTAGACTTTTATGAAGGTCCAGGAGTACAGCATATCGCCGTTGCAACTGATGATATCATCAAAACAGTTGCGGGAATGCGTGCGCGTGGAGTGGAGTTTTTAACTACACCTCCTGACACCTATTATGCCGCAGCACCGGAAAGACTTGCAGAGCATGATCACGAATTAAGAGAAGATCTTGAAACTTTGAAAAGTCTGGGAATTATGATCGATGCGGATGATGAAGGATATCTTCTTCAAATATTCACTCGTCCGGTTGAGGATAGACCGACATTGTTCTTCGAGATAATTCAAAGAATGGGAGCTCGTGGATTTGGAGCGGGTAACTTCAAGGCACTCTTCGAATCAATTGAAAGAGAACAAGAAAGACGAGGCACATTATAATCAACACGTTTTTCTTTGAGGGGCTGATAACTCAGCCCCTTTTCTATACCCGTATAAGTTCAGTCTAAAAATGAAAAAAGCGTTGGGAATTTAACCGGGTGATATTAATCATCTTAATTGACCATTTAGAATACTACATTTGAAACTCAAATTCATCTAACATGACGAGAGAAGAGATCCTAAAACAAATTGACGATAAATACGAAGAGCTTGGTATCCCAACTGAAGCTATGTTAGAAGGGCTGCTTTGGAGTAAGCC
>JBMSGX010000012.1:0-22019 GCA_049416285.1 Crocinitomicaceae bacterium
GTATCAACCGCATCGAAGAGGAACGGATCCTTGTGCATGTTAACGATCCCAAAGGTTACCTCCCTATAGCGACTGGCGTACTCCTTTGCTTCTTTGATCTCTGTGATCTTTCCAATGTTATAATCATGAAACTGGCCATAGCTCATAATCGACCAGAATAAAAATGTCAGTATAGTTAAGTTCCTCATTAGATTGTTGTTGAGATGCAAATTACAATTTTTTGTTTGGTGATTTATGATTTTTCAATAGATGAAATTAATATTTAGACGTGTTCTCCAATTTAATCTTCTAACCTGGCCTTTAACACGATAAATGCGTCAACCTCTTTGGGGTCATTCAAAATCAATACCAAAAATTTAAAATCATCCGATCGCGTTAACTCATGTGTGAAGAGCTCACCCTTTCTACGGTCCGAAAAGTCATCATCCAACATTTCACTTATGCGCGTTGAGTAATCTCTGAACTCCTGATACCGATATAGTTCGTCTTTTGGTAAATGATCTTTTGCCAACTGACTAAAAGAACCGTGTCGCCTATATTCCAAGATCATCTTGTTGCGCACACTATCAATGGCATTCAAAGTCATTGTCCTGGCATCAAAGTCTATCACCGCGCAATGAATCTTTTGCACGACCGTATCTCCGACAATTTTATAAATGCTGTTTCTTACAATAGATTCATCTCCAACTGAGGGCTCTGAATTGTCCTTGGAACGATCAGGATTCATCAAGTAGGTACATTCAGACTTTGGCAATATCTGAACTTCAGACCACATATTATCCCGCGCATAACTGTAGGCTTGAGATGCCGTCTCGACTCCGCTTAAATCCTGAGTATAAGACGCGTTCAACGCGAAATGCGTTAATACAAATGCAATGAAATATCTCATATTTCAAAGCTATGAAAGTAACAGTCTGCTTTTAAAGCGAGTCTTGAATAAGTATCAACAGGCGCCTGATAATAACGCTTCTACATGTTTCGACGATACTGCCCTCCCACTTCAAACAAAGCTTTAGTGATCTGTCCAAGTGAAGCATATTTACACGTCTCCATTAGCTGCTCAAACATGTTTTCATTTTGAATTGCCGCATGTTGCACCTTTTGTATTCCTTCAGCCGCTTCCCCTTCATAAGACATATGCAGACTTGACAACATATCGATCTGATATTGCTTCTCCTCTTCAGTTGCTCTGATCACTTCCTGAGGAACGATAGTTGGCGACCCTTTAGAACTCAGAAATGTGTTCACCCCAATGATAGGGAATTCACCGGTATGTTTCAATGTTTCATAGTACAATGACTCTTCCTGAATCTTTGAGCGCTGATACATCGTCTCCATTGCTCCCAGAACTCCTCCTCGCTCTGTTATACGATCAAATTCGCTCAGTACAGCTTCTTCAACAAGATCAGTCAACTCTTCAATGATAAAAGCGCCCTGAAGTGGATTTTCATTCTTCGCTAATCCAAGCTCTCTATTGATGATCAACTGAATAGCCATAGCTCTTCTCACCGACTCCTCAGTTGGCGTTGTAATAGCCTCATCGTAAGCATTTGTGTGTAATGAATTACAGTTGTCGTAGATGGCATAGAGTGCCTGTAACGTTGTTCTAATATCGTTGAAATCGATCTCCTGTGCGTGCAATGACCTACCTGACGTTTGAATGTGATACTTCAACATCTGCGCCCTTGCATTCGCTCCATATTTCTTCGCTAATGCTTTCGCCCAAATTCTTCTTGCAACACGACCGATAACAGCGTATTCCGGATCGATACCATTTGAGAAGAAGAACGAAAGGTTCGGACCAAACGCATTGATATCCATTCCACGACTTAGGTAATACTCAACATATGTAAATCCATTTGCAAGCGTGAATGCAAGCTGTGTTATTGGATTTGCTCCGGCCTCAGCTATGTGGTATCCTGAAATTGAAACCGAATAGAAGTTGCGCACTCCTTTATCGATAAAGTACTCCTGTACATCACCCATTAATCGCAATGCAAACTCAGTGGAGAATATACAAGTATTCTGTGCCTGATCTTCTTTAAGAATATCAGCCTGAACTGTACCTCTCACCTGAGTCAATGTTTTCGCTTTGATCTCCTGATAAACATCAGCAGGAAGAACTTGATCACCTGTAACTCCAAGAAGCATTAATCCCAATCCATTATTTCCTTCAGGAAGATCTCCCTGATAGCGCGGACGTTCAGTCCCTTTAGCTTTGTAGATGGCTTCGATCTTTGCTTCAACTTCCTTCTCTAAACCGTTCTCCCTGATGTACTTCTCACAATTCTGATCGATTGCTGCATTCATAAAGAAACCAAGCAACATTGGTGCTGGACCATTGATCGTCATTGATACCGATGTCTTTGGATCAGAAAGGTCGAATCCAGAATAAAGCTTCTTAGCATCATCGAGGCAACAAATAGAAACACCTGAATTCCCAATCTTTCCATAGATGTCAGGTCTTAGATCCGGATCATTCCCGTACAGCGTAACAGAGTCAAATGCCGTTGAAAGACGCTTTGCAGGCATCCCAAGACTCACGTAATGGAAACGCTTGTTCGTTCTTTCAGGACCACCTTCACCCGCAAACATCCTTGTTGGATCCTCCCCTTCTCGCTTGAAGGGGAACAAACCGGATGTGTAAGGGAACTCTCCCGGAACATTTTCCTGTAATGACCAACGCAGAATCTCACCCCATCCTCTATATTTCGGTGTTGCCACTTTTGGTATCTGAAGATGCGATAAGGACTCTGTGTGAGTCTGTATACTTAATTCTCTGTCTCTAACCTTGAATTTGAATTCGGGCTCTTTATATTTTTGTCTCTTATCTTCCCAATTCTGGATTAGCTCCCAGTTCTTAGGATCAAAGTTTAGTTTTTCTTTTTCAAAAGCTTCCTGCAATCCTTTGATCAAACGGTCTTTATCCTCGATCGTAGAATTTTTAAGCGCTTCAATAGATGTATTGAATCCGTACAGCTTGTCCGCAACGGCAACTTGATCATCTACCCACTTATCATAACCTCTGTTGTTTTCACTGATCTCTGAGAGGTACCTTGTTCTATCCGGCGGAATTACAAAAACCTTCTCTGACATTTCATCTGTGATCTGGAATGTTGACGCCAGTTGAGCACCAGTTTTCTCTACCAGCTTATCCATGATCACCTTGTAAAGGCTATTCATTCCAGGATCATTAAACTGGGATGCAATGGTACCGTAAACAGGCATTGAATCTACATCTGACTCCCAAAGGTTATGGTTTCTTTGATACTGTTTCCTTACGTCACGTAATGCGTCAAGTGCACCTCTTTTATCAAACTTATTCAACGCAATAACATCTGCGAAGTCAAGCATATCGATCTTCTCCAACTGAGTAGCCGCACCGTATTCAGGAGTCATTACATACAACGACATGTCCGAATGGTCAAGGATCTCAGTATCTGATTGCCCGATACCAGAAGTCTCCAAAATGATCAGATCAAACTCAGCTACTTTCAAAATATTCAGTGCCTCTGCCACGTGCTTTGATAATGCCAGGTTTGACTGACGTGTAGCCAATGACCTCATAAAAACACGTGAGCTTTTGATCGAATTCATACGAATTCTATCTCCTAACAACGCTCCTCCCGTTTTTCTTTTAGATGGATCAACAGAAACTACAGCAATGTTTTTATCACTAAAGTCAAGCAGGAATCTTCTTACCAATTCATCAACCAATGATGACTTACCGGCACCACCTGTTCCCGTAATTCCTAAAACAGGTACACTCGAATCATTTGCCAGTTCCGCAATAGTTTTAAGAACTGTTTCATTATCCTGAGGGAAGTTTTCCGCTGCCGAGATCGCTCTAGCCAATGCAGGAACAAATTTGCTCTTAAGGTTATCGATCTCAATATTTGCGTTTTCTCCTACTGGAAAATCACACTGTTGTACCAGATCATTGATCATACCCTGAAGTCCCATCTCACGCCCGTCGTCAGGATGATAGATTCGGGTAATTCCATATTCTTGTAATTCCTTGATCTCAGAAGGAAGAATTGTTCCACCTCCACCACCGAAGATCTTGATATGCGGTGCTCCTTTTTCCTGAAGCAAGTCATACATATACTTGAAGTACTCCATGTGACCTCCCTGATAAGAAGTCATTGCTATTGCCTGAGCATCTTCCTGAATGGCACAGTCCACAACTTCCTCTACGGATCTATCATGCCCTAGGTGAATCACCTCACAGCCAGTTGACTGTATGATCCTTCGCATGATATTGATCGCTGCATCATGTCCGTCAAAGAGAGACGCCGCTGTTACAATTCGTACTTTATTCGTTGGTTTGTAAGGTTCAATTCTTTCCATAAATTTCAATTAGGAACACGTTCCAAGTCGTGCAAAAATAGTCATAATACAACTAAAAGTAAAGTGGTTTGAAATTGCACTAAAAACAAGGAAAAAGTGACCTAGGTTGCGCAATGCAAGACAGTATTTAAATAGATTTGTCGAATGATTTCATTTCTACTGAAATACAAATTAACGATCATTGGTGTCTTTATCGGTGCACTTTGTGGCTATGCCTATTACTATTTCTATGGTTGTATTGACGGTTGTGCGATTTGGAGCAGCCCTTGGAGATCTACACTTTACGGCATCTTTTTCGGAGGCTTGATCTTCAATATGATCGAGGACTACATAAAAAAGAAAAGACCTTAGCTACTCATTTACAGGTACTTATATCTTCAGTTTATTTTTTGGCACAGTGTTTGAAATACCTACATCAAACAAATAAACTACAGAGCCATGAAAGAAAAGAATTTAAAAAACACAGCGAAAGAATTGATGTTATCCGGAAACCTTGAAGCTTACATCCTTTACTTAAGATCTCTTACTGTGAAAATGGGGTGATATGAGGTGTTTAAACAGTAAGAGTAAATCTTGGTTTACATAGGCGAGGTCTCAAAATTAAATTTTTGAGGCCTTTTTTATTTCAAGACGTTAACGTGACCGGTATGAATAAATCGCTCATCATTTGAGATCGACTTGAATTCAATTTTCCAAGTATAAGATCCATCCTGAACCATTTCTCCACCGTACGTCCCATCCCAACCTTGTGTAGCGTCATTTGACTCAAATATGACCTGCCCCCAGCGATTATATATCTTTAGGTTAAAGTCATAAGGGTCAAACCCTGAGGTAAACACAGGTTGGAAGAACTGATTAAACTCATCATCATCTGGAGTGAATGTGTTCGGGATGTAGAAAATTATCACCTCATCCACTCGGATTACATTTACCGTTGAATCCACACAACCAATTGGCGAATAAGCATACAGCCAAACATCATATCCGGTAGTGGCATTATCAGGAAAAGTGTGACTCGGGTTCACATCTGTAGATTGTGGCGAACCATCACCAAAGTCCCAAACATAAGTTACCGCACCGGTACTCGTATTGTCAAAAGTAACATCAGGATCTAAGCTGAGTACTGAATACAGTGAGGGAATGAATGAGGCATCAGGAACAGCTTCTACATAGATGTAATCATTGTATGTCGTAGAACCGACGCAACCGTTTATACTCGTTGTCTGAAGAGTCACGTCATAGTTTCCGCTATACTGATATGTATTCTCCGGCAAATTACACCCAGTCCATCCTGACCCATCACCGAATGTCCACTCACAATTATTGAGATTACCCTGTGTCGTATTAATGAATGTGATCGTTAAAGGCTCGCAACCTTGCAACGTATCAGCATAGAATGTTGGAACCGGCAATGGCTCAACAGTAACCGTGATATCATCTGACTCCTGGCATCCATTCGAATCTGTTCCAATAACCGTGTAGGTTGTGGTTTGTGTAGGTACAAATGGCTGACCATCGGTAACACCATTATCCCATTGATAAGTTAGCGCGCCTTGACCATTCAAGGTGGTTTGGTCTCCATCACAAATAATATAATCCTGACCTGCAAATACTGGTGGCAGCGGATTGATAATTATCTCTTGAATTCCATTAACAGCAGCATCACAATTTGCGTCGTATAGATGTACGAGCTCAAATACTCCTTCAGCATTCCCAAGATTTATGATCGTATCAGAACTGTTCAATGTTTGAAGGTTTCCATTAAAGTTATATTCGAGCACCCAGTTCGCGGTACCTGTGACTTCCAAGAGAATATCGGAAGCAGTGGAATCCGCACAGTACGTATTGCCACCAGAAAAAGACTCTACAGTTGGAATCGGTTGAAACTCTATTGAGTCTTGTCCTGCAACATTGATGACACATCCACCTGCATCTGTCACAGAAACTAGTTCATATACTCCTTCAATAATCCCCAGGTCAAGCGTATCATTTGCATCAGTTACCGTCTGCGTCACCCCGT
Source organism: Crocinitomicaceae bacterium (assembly GCA_049416285.1). Classification (GTDB taxonomy): domain Bacteria; phylum Bacteroidota; class Bacteroidia; order Flavobacteriales_D; family Crocinitomicaceae; genus UBA4466. Next base: position 6,371 of record JBMSGX010000012.1, read on the forward strand.
CTATTGTATATTCAATTGTCCAAGGACCGTTTCCAGTAGCATCAGCCTGAACATTAGTTACAACATCTCCCGGACAGTATATATCCCCTCCAAATATCGATAAGACATCTGGTGTGATCGGTGATGTTCCCGTTTCCTGACTGCTGCATGTTAATTCATCTGAGAAGTAAATATCCACTGTGAAAGGAGATCCATCTGCCGGAATACCTGTCACCTGATAGTTATACAACTGTTGATTAGTAAAGGGACCGTTGATCGTTTGTGTGTATGTACCCGATGCATTCGTTACCTCTATTTCAATTGTTCCTGTCCCAGGGTTGACGATGTATTCAAAATCACCTGAAACTGTAAATACATTTCCGGTTTCACACTGACTTGCGTTCGCTGTAAATGTTGTAAACATGCAACCACAAGTGATATTTAAGAATACATCATCTGTTGCCGAACACCCTGTTGCAGGGTCTGTTATTGTAACAGTATAGTTCGTAGGTGCAACAGCACATGATTCTGGATTTTGCAACGTTGGATCATCAAGATCCGCTGCTGGAGACCATATGTAATCAAACAATGGTGGATTACATGAGATGTTCACATCATCTAAGCTCCAATTATCACAACCTGCACATGACGAGAACTGTACTTGGTTCCATCTAAAGATCGTATTTGTTGTTTGAGCAGGCGGTGGCATTGGAATGGAGAAACATTGCCATGCATTATTATTATCCCATTGTGAATGGTCATAAACTATGATCTGGTTCCATGTTGCTCCACCATCGATACTGTATTCCAGTGCTACGTTCTCATTTGCATCAACATTTTCACAAGGTGCACCTCCCGATCCTGTATTCCCGAGGAAAAGACAAAAATCGATAGATGTACAGAAAGTTGCATCTACAGGAATTGTAGCTGCATAGCGTTCCGTTCCGGTACCATCAAAATGCAGGCCGTTACCTGTCATTCCTCCACAACCGGTTCCGGCAGTTCCGTTCTGAATATCACTCCACATCAATGGATCAATTCCAGGATCGAAATCATCAATGATAGACCCCGCTGAGCTGTTCAATAATTGCGCATCCAATGTTACGCAGGTCGGACACATGAATGTAGAATCTGAGGCACTTGCCTCTGCGATCAGTTGTGTTACGTTAACTACAACAGTATCAAAACACTGATTCTGACCGTCGTTGTACTCTACTATATACGTTGTTGATGTTTGCGGTGTCACATCCTGAATTGCCGGGTCATTTGCTCCGGGCAAGTTATCCCAATCAAAAGATGCTGGACCTCCTCCGCAGATGTAAGGCGTTATAACTACATTATCAATCCCCCAGTGATCGAAAGCACCTTGCGTTGCATTTGGTTGATTCCATTGAAACATTGTATTCGCAGAGAATGCCGCTGCTGGTATATCAAAACAATACTGATCCCATTGAAAGTAGGGTCCTGTCATGTTATTGGTAGGCTCAAAGTAAAAGATATCTACCCATGTCGCTCCACCATCAACTGAATACTGAAAGAAAACGCCTTCGTCAGTTTGATCGGGATCTTCACAGTCGACAGCATTTTCATCATTCGCGAAGTCAAGTTCAAAACATACAAGGGCTCCACAACTTAAATCAAAACCAATTGTCGTCAAAACTCTTGGAAAGGTGTTACTTCCCATCCATGCTGCAGGTGTACCATCTAGAGTGGGACCACAAGGATTTGAGTAATTCACAGGTATACTTGAATTCCATCCGGCACTCAAAGACTGCGAATTAAAATCTTCTTCTAACACCGGCGCAGACGCAAACACTTGTGCACTCAATGTCACGGTTTGTCCACAGTTAATATTAGCCGTGTCCGGTGTAGCTGTCAGGTTACACTGTGCGCCCACATTTCCTGCAATGAAAAACAGCGTTAGGAGCAATGATATTTTATGCAACAATTTCATTACTCAATAACCAGGTTTACAATTTTAAGATCTGTCAAATGCTTTCCAGACATTCCGGGAACATGAACAATAAAATGAGAGAAAAACTCTAACTGCTTATTATTCTCACCACACACACCTTCCAAGGAGGAACCACCATCAACTAAAATGGAAGTAGCATATTCACTATCAGCAATCCTATCGCAATTGGAACAATCTCCATTAATAAATGTTTGCGTTGAAAAGCTAACCTGTTTAGCATCGGTATTCGAATTCTCAAATTGAAGAATATACTTACCAACCTGTCGCCCAAACTGATCGCAAACTTCGAATTTGTAATTGATATCGACCCCTTGTTCGGACTTAAGTATATGCCAATCACCGTCCATATTTAATTGAACGTCCTCAAACTGGCCAAAGGCCAAAACCGAAAAGCACGTGAAAAATATTAATAATGTGGTTCGTATGCTCATAATCTCTCCTCTGACAAAAATACGTATCAAAGATCAAAAGGTTGTCTCAATTTCGACGAAGAGTGGGATTTATCTATCCAATCAGTCCTCTCTGTTAATTTTTTAAAGTATTGGCTGAACTACCTATTTTTCTTAACAAGAAAAGAGAGGACCATTACCTTCTCTTCGTAATTCCATTTGAATATTAATTTTCAACAAAGAAATAAGGCAACACATTATGCGTCGGCTCATAAAACTTACTCTTTTTGTAGAGGTAGTACAGCTGCAGAAAATCGCTTTCAGCAAATTCCTTATCCTCCTTTTTCTTCGTTTCAAATTCTTTGCGTAGGGCTTTATTTTGCTTGAGCATCTCCTCTGCGTATTCATCGAAGATATAGGATGAAAAGTACTCCTTCTGCTGAACATATGAATCGAAGTAATTCCAGCTGAAATAGCTATCCGGTGCATCGGGAACAAACAGCGACATTATGAACCTTTTGTTCGGTTGATCAAGTGAGATAACGACATCTCCTTTTTTCATTTTTTGCTCAACATCTTCGAACTCGAACATAACTTTACTGTGAAGAAAATGTCCTTCATAAGGCTTATTACCCGTTTTAAAATCCATGACTCGCAAACGTCTAGATTCGATAACTGTATCTCGTTCCAACGGATAGAAATAAATATCATTTGCACGCAGTCTATCCTTAACGTCTTCACATTGTGCACCCAAAATGATCTTGCTCGGCATTTGAACCTCCTTAGAGGCTACGCACCTGTTGTAAAAGCAAACTTCTTTCTGATATGGTCGGTTTCTATCGTATTTTAACAACTCTTTTCCTGTAACATCACTCACGGGATAATACGCTTCGTAGCCATAAAACACAATTGAATCATGATTTTCAGAAACCTTCAGGTCATACTCAAAGTTAGCGAGCATATCTTCCCACATCAATGCTTCAAATCGCGCTTTTTCAATCGCCCGTTTGTTATCACGCATCCAATTTACGGTCTCTTCAATAAAAAGCTGGGTATGTTTAACACGCTCTGGAAATGGTTTTAACATGTGCGTTTCTGTTGTAAAGCTCAGTGCATTCATCATTGTAGCATAACCCATAGCGTAACGCGGCAGGTCATTGAATACCGCAATTCCTTCATCCGGTGTTTTCCCTTTCATATTTACGTACGGTACAATGGGGAACAATTCTCTGCTGAATGTTGTTTCTAAATGAGGGATCAAGCTGTCATGCATCAGCGCACCTAATGAAGGAGCCATTCTTTCTCGAACAGATGCTATATATGTTAAGTAGTATTGGTAATCAGCACCATTCGAAACATGCGTGTCAATAAAGACATCCGGATCCAGGTTCTGATAGATCTTTGCGAAGGTGAACATGTTTTTACTGTCCATTTTCACAAAATCGCGGTTCAAATCCAAATTCTGAGAATTCCCCCTAAAACCGTATTCTTCAGGACCATTTTGATTCGCTCTGCTCGAAGAGGATCTAGTCATCATACCGCCTACATTGTAAGCTGGAATAATACCCACTAAGGGAATATCAGAAGGCTTCCCGGCTTTGATCCAGTTATCGATCCAGATCAAACAAGCATTAATTCCATCCGGTTCTCCGGCATGAATAGCATTGTTGATCAAAACGGTTGTTCCCTGCATTGCCTTCATGAAAGTTCCCACTGAATCACGTGCACCATTTATGACACACAAATAAATAGGTAGTCCATAATCTGATGAACCCATGTTATATAATTCGATCTCTTCATGTTCACGATCCAATTCCTTATAAATTTCTATCAACTCAGGATACGTAGGAGAAGTGTTCCCATCGTATTGTGCAATAGAGAATATTGTGAGACCGATAAAATGGAAGAATAAGAAGAACCTTGTCATGCTTTAATATTTGAACCCTAAATTACTTAATTTTGCGGTATGCGAATTGATGTACTTACCATCCTACCCGCGTTGCTTCAAGGACCCTTTTCGGACTCGATCATGAAGCGCGCTCAAGAAAAAGGACTTGCCGAGATCCATATTCACAATATCCGTGACTATTCTACAAATAAGCACAAGAATGTAGACGATTATCAGTACGGTGGAGGAGCAGGAATGGTAATGAGCATCGAACCGATCGCAACACTGATCGACAAGCTCAAGGCCGAGCGTGAGTATGATGAGATCATTTACATGACACCTGACGGTGAAGTGCTCGAGCAAGGTATCTCGAACGACTTGAGCCTAAAGAACAACATCATGATCCTTTGCGGTCATTACAAAGGAGTTGATGAGCGCATTAGAGAGCATTTCATCACTCGTGAGATATCTATAGGATCGTATGTCCTTTCCGGTGGAGAGCTAGCGGCGGCGGTTCTTGTTGACAGTGTAGTTCGTCTGATCCCCGGTGTATTGAATGATGAAACATCAGCATTGACTGACAGCTTTCAAGATAATCTACTTTCACCCCCGGTATATACAAGACCGCCTGAGTATAATGGATGGAAAGTACCAGAAGTTTTACTCTCAGGGGACTTTAAAAAAATCGATAAATGGCGCGAAGAAAAAGCACTTGAGAGAACAAAGGAAAGAAGGCCGGATTTATTGAATAGCGATGAACATTAAGGAAAGTATAGACTTACTAAAAGAAGGCGGGACACTGCTCTACCCTTCTGATACCATTTGGGGACTTGGATGCGATGCAACGAATGATGAAGCATGTCAGAAAATCCTAACGATAAAGGATCGTCCTGCGCAAAAAAGTTTCATCATACTTGTGGATGGATTTCCTATGCTAGAGCGCTACGTTCCTGAATTTCACGAGGTGTGTTATGACATTGCGGACTTTGCAGAAAAACCATTGACCATAATTTATCCGAATGTGAAAGGGATCGCACCTACCGTTTTGGCCGAGGATGGTTCTGTCGGAATAAGAATAACCACAGATGCTAATTGTCTCAAGCTCATTCGAGGTATGCGTAAACCACTTGTTAGTACATCAGCAAACATATCAGGTGAACGGAATCCAACAAATTTTGATGAAATTTCATCCCCGATTAAAGAAAGTGTAGATGGAATTTTAGAAGAGCGACTAACTGAAAAAATGGTTAAACCGTCACAGATCATTAAAATTGACCTTGACGGCACAGTGAAGATAATTCGTAAATGATCACATATACTTTTTCAGTAATCGATTAAACGGCTTCGGCTTTACCATATTTGCCATGTGACCTCCATCTTTTATGATGTCTATCGTGCAAGAATCACCAATATGCTCCTTCAACTTTTCAGCGCGATCTAAAGGCACAATAGGGTCATTGGTTCCCCAAATTAAATGGATCGGTATACTTGTTCGATAATCCTTTTCCGCAAATTCATCACGAATGGCAATAAGTTGCTGGAGTAACTGTTTTTTCTCTTCTCGAGTCCCCTCATAGAACTGCTCTTGAAAGGGAGTTAGGAAAAAAGAAGGTATCCATGAAGGCTTTCCACTCGACGCATGAATTAGTTTCTTTAATTGCACAGGATTACTTGGAACAAACAGTTCATGAACCTCGTCGATCTCAAACATTTCCGAAACTCGTTCAGTGTCAGATTTATACATGTATTTGATCGGAGCCCCCATCAAGAACAGCTCATTCACAAGATTTGTCTGCCTCGTAAGTTCAATACCTATAAGCCCACCATAAGAAGCTCCCAAAAGTTTTGTGCTGGAAATATTTAAATGCCCAAGAAAATCTTTCAGCATCTCAACCTGATCCTGAACAGCATATTTCCCACTTATGTTTTTACTATTTCCAAAATACAGCAAATTGGGCATGATCAATCTAAATTTCTTACTCAATAAAGAAACCTGTAAATACCATTGATATTTTGCTTCTGCCCCGAAACCGTGCACCAATAAAAAAGGTGGAAGATCGGATTCTGTATCCCAGTACTCTATCACATTATCGCCAAACTCCGCAATTCTACGATGCATTCCATTATCCTTATAGAACTTGTTGACATAAACCTCAACTCCGTAATGTGCGACTTTTGCGACTGTATTTTTCAATGTATAGTTGTTTTACTCAAAGATAGCTATCTGAATTGAATAATATATCTTTGCCGAATCATGGTTACGAACCTAAAAGAACATCTTAAACATCCTGTTTTCAAAGTAGCTTCGCAGATAGTATCAGAGAAGGGATTGGAGGCTTATGTGGTTGGTGGATTTGTTCGTGACCTTCTCCTGGAGAGACCTTCAAAAGACATTGATATTGTAGTTGTTGGTAACGGCTTGGAGTTAGCTAAAGCATGCGCAGAAAAATTGCGTGTAAAAAAGGTATCCTTCTTCGATCATTATGGTACTGCACACTTCTTGTACAAGGACCTAGACGTTGAATTTGTTGGTGCACGCAAAGAGTCGTACACTGAGCATTCCAGAAATCCTGAGGTTTCAGAAGGGACGTTAAAGGACGATCAGGAACGAAGAGATTTCACGATCAACGCACTTGCGATAGATCTCCGTGAAGAGAATTTTGGAAATCTAATAGATCCATTTGACGGTATAGGCGATATGGATAAGGGAATTATTCGCACGCCTTTGGATCCGGACAAGACGTTCTCTGATGACCCATTGCGAATGATGCGCGCTATTCGTTTTGCATCTCAGCTCAATTTTAAAATTGAAATGACATGTCTTGAATCGATTGCAAAAAACGCACATAGACTTGAGATCATAAGCAAGGAACGTATCATGACAGAATTGAATAAGATCATCATGAGCGATCAGCCCTCTCGTGGATTCAAGCTTTTGATGAGCACAAAATTGCTACATCAGTTCTTCCCGGAGATGGTAAAACTGGCCGGAGTCGAGAAAATTAATGGGAAATCTCACAAAGACAATTTCTATCATACGTTAGAGGTACTTGATAATATTTGTGAAGTCACAGACAACTTATGGCTAAGATGGGCAGCAATCCTGCATGACATCGCAAAACCAAACACGAAGCGTTTTGATGACAAAGTAGGATGGACATTTCATGGACATGAGGAATTTGGAGCTCGCATGGTTCCGAAAATTTTCAAACGATTGAGACTTCCGCTCGATCACAAAATGAAATATGTTCAAAAGCTAGTTAGACTTCATTTACGCCCCATTGCTTTGGTAAAGGGAAATGTTACTGATTCTGCAATTCGAAGGTTACTGTTTGAGGCAGGCGATGACATCGAAGATCTAATGAAACTTTGCAATGCCGATATAACATCGAAAAACGAATTCCGCGTAAAACGATACAGAAAGAATTTCGAAGAGGTTGAACGAAAATTGAAAACGGTTGAAGAAAAAGACCGCGTGCGTAATTTCCAACCTCCTGTTTCCGGACAGGAAGTGATGGACACCTTTAACCTGGAGCCTTGCAACACTGTTGGAATGATCAAAAACAAGATTAAAGAAGCAATTCTTGAAGGTGAGATCGAAAATGACAGGGATCAGGCATTTAAATTCATGCTAAAACTCGGTAAAGAACTTGGTCTAACAGCCAAGTCAGATGCATAATAATATTCATTACTTTTGTCCCCCAATCAATTAAAAAATGGCAGGTCTAAAGTTTCGTGTTCTTCTTGACTCCAAAGATGCTGAGGAAGTATTCAGAGACGTCATCATATCTGATGGTGCTGATTTTGAGACGTTCTATAGATCTATCTTGAATGCATACGATTTCTCGAGTGATCAGATGGCATCCTTTTACATGTCAAATGTTAACTGGGACAAAGGATTTGAGATCAGCTTGTTTGACATGACTTTTGGTGAAGATCCCGATCAGATCCTTCCGGCTGTCATGTCTGAATCAACCATTCGCGAATACATAACCGAACCCAACCAGCGCATGATCCTGGTACATGATTTCATGCGTATGTGGATCTTCCTGATTGAATTGATCGAGGTAGTTAAAGATACCCCGGAAGAGCCTCTTATAGCTTTAGCTGTTGGCAATGCACCTGATGAGAATTCAAAATCATCTGAAGATGACTCGCTTCGCTTCGAAACAGATTCCGAAATAGAAGAAGACGAGGATGAGTTTGGATTTGGTGAATTTGAAGGCGGCTACGACGATTACGATTTTTAACCATGTCTGACCTGCAGGATCCTATAGGAAAGGCAATTCTGGATTATGCCAAGCAAGAACATGACGAAAACATTATCGTCAGATCAGAACTGTGCGATGATGATGTGATCCCAGTAAAATATCTTTTTCGATCATTTGATGAATTCCCTGAAATCGAAAAGATAGCCCTTGATCATTGCAAAGGAAATGTTCTTGATGTAGGAGCGGCAGCCGGTATTCATACTCTAGAGCTCACCAAGCGCGGACATGACGTTAAAGCAATTGATACAAGTAAAGGAAGTGTTGAGTACATGCGATCACATGGATTAAATGCTGAACAGATCAACTTCTATGCACTCGAAAAAGAAAGGTTCGACACCCTGCTATTTCTTATGAATGGTATAGGTATAGCAGGTACTTTAAACAATCTACCCGACTTTCTTAAGAAATGTAAAACACTTCTTAATCCAGGAGGAAGGGTCATCTGTGACTCGACGGATATTAAGTACCTTTATGAAAATGAGGATGGAAGCCTATGGGTGGACCTGGCATCTGAATACTACGGTAATTTCAGATATCAAATGGCCTATAAGGAAGAAGAAACACCCTGGTTCGACTGGCTATACCTGGATAAAGAAAAATTCCAGGAGGCCGCTGAAAAGGAAGGATTATCCTTTAAACTATTAATGGAAGAAGACGACCACTTCATTGTTGAATTAAGTGTATGATCAAAACTTTACTACTTGTCGCCTTTTCACTATTGATCCTTTGTAATAGCTCTAAAGCTCAAGAGGCACCTGAAGGATTAAACAGTGTTCTATGGGAAGTTTCAAGCGATACTTCCAAAACAGCTTATCTATTCGGAACGATGCACCTGATGAGCGAGGATTCATTCTTTTTTCCTGATACCCTGGTCACACTTCTATCGAAAAGCAATGTCCTTGTGATGGAGCTAAACAATGAAATCTTTGATCCCTCTATAATGGACATCATGCTTCTGGAAGAAGGAGAATTTTTCGATTTCTTTTCAGAGGAGCAGCAGGACTCCATTCTCAATTTTGCAGTTGATAAATTATCTATTAGCACTGAAATCTTTCAAGCAAGCTTCTCTAAATTAAAGCCAATAGTTGTAAGTCAGCTATTCGCGATGATGTCCAATGTTACGGAGGATTCAACAGCACAGGAAGTAAAATCCCATGAAGTTGAGTTAAACCTTCTGGCTAAAAAAGACAGCATCCCCTTGATCGGATTTGAAACAGCTCGAGAACAGATCAACTTGTTTGACGCACTTCCTAAAGTTGTGCAATCTGAGATGGTGATGGAACAAGTGAGAGGCGTGGACAACATGAGTGAATTTGGCACGCTCACAGAACTTTACAAATCACAGAATGTCGATTCGATGTATTATTTCATTCACAACAGTGATTCTTACTTTTCTGAGTATGAAGAAGAGTTCCTTTCGAAAAGAAATAGAAACTGGATACCCAAAATAATAACCATTCTTAGCGACCAAAATGCATTCGTTGCAGTTGGGGCTGGGCACTTAGGAGGTCCAAGCGGACTAATACGATTGCTGCGTCAAGTGGGATACACAGTTAAACCAATTCGATTATGATCAAGTATCTATCCTTACTACTTGTGCTTTTGTTATTTTCTTGCAAAACGTATAATGAAGATCAATTGGATGATTTCGACACAACGATTCAGAAATACCTGAAAGAAAAGAGCATCGACTGTGAAGCATCTGAGTCAGGTCTCTACTTCAAAATCGAAAAACAAGGCGAGGGTTTGCGAATTCAAGCGAAGGACAGAATATCATTTACCTACAAAGGCTCATTCCTTGACGGAGAGGTATTTGATGAACAAAAAGAGCCGGTAACTTTCGCAGTTGGGGAATTGATCGGAGCATGGAAAGAAATGGTGTTAAAACTGAATGAAGGTGGAGAAGCATTCCTAATTGCACCTCCTCAACTTGGATATGGATCAAGAGACCTGGACGACATTCCGCCCAATTCAATTCTAGTATACACATTGAAAGTTCATACTGTTGAATAGAATTTCAAAAAGTTGATTGGAAAACAAATTCAAACTACTATTTTTGGTAACGAATTATAAACAGACTTAAAAACCGCAAACATGAGCGTATTAGTAAATAAAGATTCTAAAGTTATTGTTCAAGGATTCACAGGAAGTGAAGGAACGTTCCACGCTGGTCAAATGATCGAGTACGGAACAAACGTGGTTGGTGGTGTTACCCCAGGAAAAGGAGGGCAAAATCACTTGGATCGTCCTGTATTTAATACTGTAGCTGAAGCGGTTGATAAAACTGGAGCAGATGTTTCTATCATCTTCGTTCCACCGGCATTCGCGGCTGACGCGATCATGGAAGCTGCAAACGCGGGAATCAAAGTTGTTGTTTGTATCACGGAAGGAATTCCAGTGAATGACATGGTGAAAGCGAAAGAATACATCCAAGGTTATAACTGCACATTGATCGGACCTAACTGTCCGGGAGTTATTACTGCAGGAGAAGCGAAAGTTGGAATTATGCCTGGATTCGTTTTCAAAAAAGGTAAGATCGGAATCGTTTCTAAATCAGGAACGTTGACATACGAAGCAGCTGATCAGGTTGCTAAAGCAGGATTAGGAATTACAACAGCAATCGGAATCGGAGGAGATCCAATCATCGGAACTACAACTAAAGAAGCTGTTGAGTTATTGATGAATGACCCTGAGACTGAAGGAATCGTAATGATCGGTGAGATCGGTGGTAACCTCGAGGCTATTGCTGCCCGCTGGATCAAAGAAAATGCTAAGAAGCCAGTTGTTGGATTCATTGCGGGTGAAACAGCTCCGAAAGGAAGAACAATGGGACACGCTGGAGCGATCGTAGGTGGAGCTGATGATACGGCTGAAGCTAAGAAAAGAATCATGAGCGAATGTGGAATCCACGTAGTTGACTCGCCTGCTCAAATTGGAGCAAAGATGGCAGAGGTACTTGGAGTTACTGCATAATTATCCTCAAGCAATATTTCGAAAGGCGTCCAATGGACGCCTTTTTTTATAATACGATCTTTGTACTGTACTTCACCTCCTCCAGTACGATCTGGCTGTCTATATCGCTAATATTGGAAATGGACGTGACATCATTTAACAGAAACTCTTTGTATTCCTTAATATTTGAAAAACGTACTTTCGCTAAGAAGTCATAGGTTCCTGACGTATGATATAACTCTACAACAGATTCAAGTGATTTTAGCTGTTCAACAAACTCATTTCGCTTATCCGAATGGTGATCACGAATGGTTATGTTCATGAATACAACAATGTTTTTACCTAGAAGATCCGCATCCAATAGTGCTACATATTGTTTAATAAATCCCGCATTCTCCAATTTTTTGATCCTTTCATAGATCGGAGTGGTCGTTAAAGAGAGTTCTGAAGCCATTTCTTTGGCCGTTTTCATAGCATCCGTTTGGAGAATTTCAAGGATTTTCTTGTCAGTTGTATCCATATAAAGTGTTTTTCACTGCTAATATATACTTTTAGGTTTTATTTTACTTATTTATCAATTTTTGGTTATAATAAAATCTTTTTTAAACCACATTTGCAGTGAAATAATCTAGTTGTCATGAGTAAAGTAATTAAAGATTTTGCCAAGTTCAACGACAATATGCAGGAAGAAATCTATGCATTATTTTCGGAGGGCTCATTGGAAAGGGCAACCTTCCCTTTTAAAGGAGAGATCACTGATGGAGTGATCTATCAAATGGATGAATTCACTTATCTGATTCCAACTAATTCTATCAAGTCAAGTAAAATGGCTTCTTCGAATGATGAAGATGAAGATGAAGATAGAGACATGGATGATGTTGATATCGAAGAAAATGATTTAGACGATGAAGAATAAATATTTTGATCTTATCGATCAAACATTTGACTTCCCGCAAGAAGAATTTAGACTAGACAAAAAACATAATTTGATCTATAAGGATATGGACCTGATGTCCATTATCCAAGAATATGGCACTCCGCTGCGTTTAACTTACCTCCCTTCGATTGGAGAGCAAGTAGAAAAATCACGCGGATGGTTTGCAAACGCTAAGGCTGAACTGAACTACGACGGTAACTACAGATACTGCTACTGCACCAAAAGCTCACACTTCAGCTTCGTACTGGAAGAAGTTGCAAAGCATAATGCACACATCGAAACATCTTCAGCATTCGACCTTGATATCGTGATAACATTGTATCAGAGAGGACTCTTTTCTGAAGAAACGTACATCATTTGCAACGGCTATAAAACCGAAGAGTACGTAAAAAAAATCGCTGAACTTATTGAGCTTGGATTTGATCGCATTATTCCGATCATTGACAACTTCCAGGAATTTGAATTATTGGATGATTACATCGATACAAAATTGAACATCGGAATTCGAATTGCATCTGAGGAAGATCCTAAGTTTGAATTCTATACATCAAGATTAGGTATTGGATATAAAGACATTGTTCCATTTTATAACTGGAAGATCAAGAACCATAAGAAGTTTAAGTTAGGAATGATGCACTTCTTTGTGAACACCGGGATCAGAGACAATGCTTATTACTGGAATGAGCTGCGCAAGTTCATTTCGGTTTATACAGACCTGATCAAAGCAGGCGCACCGGTGAAGTATTTGAATATAGGTGGAGGATTCCCTGTAAAGAACTCTTTGGCATTTGATTATGATTATCAGTACATGGCAACTGAGATCACAAATCAGATCATGCTTGGCGCCGACAGTATAGATGCAGATCACCCAGACATCTTTACAGAGTTCGGTTCATTTACTGTTGCAGAATCCGGACTGATGATCTACTCCATTCTTGATCAGAAAAAACAAAATGACCGTGAAAAATGGAACATGATCAACAGTTCATTCATGACTACACTTCCTGACAGCTGGGCATTGAACAAACGGTTCCTCATGTTGCCGATCAACCGATGGAATGACCGTTACGAACGTGTATTCCTCGGTGGTTTGACATGCGACAGTGATGATTATTACAATTCCGAACAACATGTGAATGCCATCTACCTTCCGGTATTTAAGAAGGAAAGGGAACTTTACGTTGGCTTCTTTAACTGCGGGGCTTATCAGGAATCCGTAAGTGGCTATGGTGGAATTAAGCACTGTCTCATACCTTCACCGAAACACGTTCTTATCAATAAGGATGGGAATGGAGAAATTAAAACAACAGTATACAGGGATCAGCAAACGTCTGATGACATGCTCAAAATACTAGGATACAAATGAGAAACTACGCAGGAATCCCCGACAAATACACGCATTTAGAAGAGGCAGAGATCGTTTTGATCCCTGTTCCTTATGACGGAACAAGTACTTATGGCAAAGGAGCTGACAAGGGACCTAATGCAATTTTGGATGCATCAGAGAACATGGAGCTTTATGATATCGAAACACGATCTGAAGTTTACAAACAAGGTGTATTCATTGCCCCGACAGTGACCGAGGACACATCTCCTGAAGCAATGACGGAGGCCGTTGATGCAACAGTCTCAGAATATATCTCAAAGGGTAAATTCGTTACGATGCTTGGCGGTGAGCATTCAGTGAGTATTGGATCGATCCGCGCTTTTAACAGAAAATACAACAACCTAAGTGTACTCCAGCTAGATGCACACTCAGACCTTAGACCTGAATATATGGGTTCTGCCTGTAACCACGCATGCGCATTGCACGAGGCGAGTAAAACATGTAATACTGTTCAAGTAGGGATTAGAAGTATGGATACAGTTGAACTTCCTTTTGTAAAAGAAGAGAACTTCTTTACATCGTATGCAATTCGCAATAATCCGAACTGGCAAAATGATGTTTTAAGCAGGTTAACGGACAACGTTTATATCACAATTGATCTGGATGCTTTCGACCCATCAATCATGCCTTCAACAGGAACACCTGAACCAGGTGGGCTTCTCTGGAATGAAACACTCGACCTTTTGAAGAAGGTATTCAAAAAATGCAATGTTGTTGGATTTGACATCGTGGAGCTAGCGCCAATTGAAGAGCTACATGCTCCAGATTTCCTCGCAGCTAAGCTGTATTACAAAATGTTATCATATAAATTTCACCTATAATGTCAATTAGAAACTTTATTGAAAAAAATTACCTGCACTTCAATGCAGCAGCACTTTTGGATGCAGCAAAAGGATACGAGCAACATCTTGCTGAAGGAAAGAAAATGCTCATTTCTTTGGCAGGAGCTATGAGTACAGCTGAGCTTGGAATTTCTCTTGCGGAAATGATCCGAAAGGACAAGGTGCAAATTATCTCATGCACAGGAGCAAACCTGGAGGAGGATATCATGAACCTAGTTGCGCACAACAGTTATGAGCGCGTTCCTAACTATCGGGATCTAACCCCAAAACAGGAGTGGGAGCTATTGGAAAAAGGATTGAACAGAGTAACAGACACATGTATCCCTGAGGAAGAGGCTTTCCGAAGATTACAGCAGCACATTTTCGATATCTGGAAAGATGCAGAAGATAAAGGTGAGCGTCTTTTCCCTCATGAGTTCATGTACCGAATGTTACTTTCGGGTGTATTGGAGCAGTACTACGAGATAGACCCAAAGAACTCATGGATGCTGGCTGCAGCAGAAAAGAATCTACCGATTGTCGTACCTGGATGGGAAGATTCTACAATGGGGAACATCTTTGCTTCTTACTGCTTAAAAGGAGAACTGAAGGCAACGACAATGAAGTCTGGTATTGAGTACATGATGTGGCTCGCAGATTTCTACACGGACAATGCCGGTGAAGACGGAATTGGATTCTTCCAGATCGGTGGAGGTATTGCAGGTGACTTTCCAATTTGCGTCGTGCCAATGCTTTATCAGGATATGGAGCGGACCAACACTCCTTTTTGGAGCTACTTCTGTCAGATCTCAGATTCTACAACAAGCTACGGATCTTATTCAGGTGCTGTACCAAATGAAAAGATCACTTGGGGTAAACTTGATATTGATACACCAAAATATATCATCGAATCAGATGCTACAATTGTGGCGCCGTTGATCTTCTCTTATTTATTGGAGGGATAAACGAATCTGATTAAATTTAAATCGTGGAGGAAACAAGACGATTTTTAAAAGAAGAATTTCGATGGACAATGGAAAGGCCCAAATT
>JBMSGX010000013.1:0-21692 GCA_049416285.1 Crocinitomicaceae bacterium
GGCTCAAATACAAGGGATGAATCATTCAGCTGTAATTTCTCCATCGAGTAACGAAGCTCTTCGTAATCTTCTGTGTCAACAGGGTATATGCCCGAAAAGACCATTGGCTTCACATCCTCGAATCCCTTAATAGCCTCTTTACACGGATTTTCTTCTAAAGTAATTGTGTCTCCAACTTTGACTTCTGCAGCTTTTTTAATGCCTGAAATGATATAACCAACATCTCCGGCACGCACTTCCTTTTTCGGAACCATATCCATTTTCAGGATCCCGATTTCCTCCGCACCGTAACTTCTGCCAGTGTTGAAAAATTTCACTTTGTCACCTTTTCGGATGACCCCATTTTTAACTCTGAAGTAAGCGATGATACCTCTGAATGAATTGAATACTGAATCAAAGATCATTGCTTCCAATGGCGCATTTTCATCACCTTTAGGTGCAGGTATTCTATTAATTACGGCATCAAGTATTTTATCGACGCCTAATCCCGTTTTACCCGATGCAGGAATCACTTCACTTGGATCGCACCCTATCAAATCAACTATTTGGTCCGTTACTTCTTCGGGCATTGCGCCAGGAAGGTCCATTTTGTTCAGAATGGGGATAATTTCTAGATCATGCTCTAAAGCAAGATATAGATTAGATATTGTTTGTGCTTCGATTCCTTGGGATGCGTCTACGATGAGTAATGCACCTTCGCAAGCAGCAATAGATCGCGATACTTCGTACGAGAAATCTACGTGTCCCGGAGTATCGATAAGGTTAAGAACATATTCTTCACCCTCGTGGGTATAGTTCATCTGAATCGCGTGACTCTTGATGGTAATACCTCGCTCACGCTCCAAATCCATATCATCCAACGCTTGATTCTGCATTTCTCTATCTGAGATCGTGCCAGTAGTTTGAAGTAATCTATCAGCCAAGGTACTTTTACCATGGTCGATGTGTGCAATGATGCAAAAATTACGGATGTTTTTCATAGAATGGAATTCCTTTTAAACGCTGCCTATTTGGGCGCTTCAAAGGTAATCTAATTTTGTGAAAGCATAATTGTAGGGGGGTATAAAAAATGAGAGGGAAAGACTGGCATCCTTCCCTCTCAAAACCTAAACTACTACTACTTATGAAAACTAACTTCTACTTGATTAGGTAATTTCAAGAACCGTGCCAAAAATTGATACGTTTTATCCATTGGCCCAATCTCGTATCGTTACATCTATAATACGTTTAAGTCCACGAAAAATTACAGGCAGCCCTGATATTTTAACATTCTTTAATAAAAAAAGGGGGCAATCGCCCCCTTTTCCCTAGTATTTCGAAGTAAATCTATTACTTGATGTATACTTTTTTACTTGTAGATCCTGACTCGAAGTTAGCAAC
The DNA here is from genome assembly GCA_049416285.1 of Crocinitomicaceae bacterium. Taxonomy (GTDB): domain Bacteria; phylum Bacteroidota; class Bacteroidia; order Flavobacteriales_D; family Crocinitomicaceae; genus UBA4466. The sequence goes on from JBMSGX010000013.1 coordinate 1,381, forward strand.
TAGCATGTAAATACCAGCATTAACTCCTTCGTAAGATACTTCAGTGTTCACATCGTTGATCGCAACTGTAGAAAGAACTCTTCCGCTCATATCTACGATATTGATCTCCCCGCCAAATAGATCTGGAGTTACGTTTACCACTGCTTTGTCAAGGAATGTTTTGAAGTGTACCTTGCTATCTAGCGCTACATCTTCGATACCTACAGTCTGCCCAGCGTTGATCGTAAGATCAGCAATAGTGTTGTAAGCATAGTCCTTGATAGTAATCTGTGATCCATCAGGAAGCACATCCATACGGATCCATCCGTAGTGCGTTGAACCTCCAACCATGAATTTAACTCCTAAGTGAATATCGTTTCCAGAGAAGTTTCCGAAGTCTGAAGAATACCCTGGGAACGCCGGGATATTAAAGTTACCAGCCATAAGTTCAGCTCCATAGCTACCTCCGTTACCCCAGTCATTACCGGCATCAATTGGATTACCTGCTGTAATAGGGCTTACATTGAACTGGCTTCCACCTGATGATGTGCTTGACATTGTACCAGCAACAGAGTTCCCAGTACCAAGAGCAACTCCAGCATAAGAACCTGTAATTGAAATTCCTGATGTTGTGAATGAGAATGTTTGAACCGCGAATCCAAAATCATTTACTAAGTCACCATCAAGATCCATGTCATACTGAGGAGTCGTATTGTCAAGCACCACGTCTGGGTTTACATCCGTATACTGGATCTGCCCGTTAACAGCACCTGCAGCCAAGAAAGCTCCAGCAGCAGCCGAGTACTTCAATAGTACATCTTTCTTTTTTGTAGTGTTTTTCATAAGCTTATTTATTTTTTCGAAAGGGTAAATATATTTCAAATCTGTGAGAATATCAACTTAGACCTTGTTACGATATAGCTCTGGGTCTACGACCGACGCCATTTTCTTAACGTCTAACGGAAGCTCCAAAAAGGCTGCAATACGTTCCGCTTCTTCCAGTGGCTTCTCAATAACGTTAGCGTATTGTACATTCAACACCTTTACCTTGGGCTGGGATGAAGACCAGGCTTCTACCTTATTCAATTGGTTTTTATACGCGGTGAACAAGGACATCGGCAAGGCATCTTTGCGTGTTTCTTTACCTAACATTTTCTGTTGAGACGTAATAACTTCACCCAGATCTCTTTCCATAAGGATCACTTTATATCCAAATTTTTCCGGAAGGAAGTGGAGTAGTGGAGCCACAACTTTTACTGTTTGACCCTGCGCTTCATCCATCCATGATTGGTCAAGGTGTAGAGATTTTACCTTCTCATATTCCATGTATCCTTTCGGGTTGTTGATGTCTGCCTCTCGTTTTTCGTCTGTCAACATCGGCGCACCTCCTTCCGCGAGCATTTGCATCATCATTGATGTGCCTGATCTTGGAAGACCGGAAACAACATAAATATTACCTACGATGTTGTCTTCAATAAATTGCTCATGTTCCGCAGCTCTTTCCGGTTGATTTAATTCATCCTTGTAAATGTGAGCAAGCCATTTGTGTGCTTTTCGCATTCCAGGTGAAAGTTTGGTTGCAACTTCAAAAGCATTTGCTGCATTTTCAAAATCTTCCATTCTGGCAAGGGCTTCTCCTAGATGGTAGTGCGCTCGAACATGGTTGAAATTCAGTTCTATGGTGATTAGGAATTCATCCACAGCCTCTTCCAATTTATTTCTTCGGAGGAAAGAAAAACCGAGTCCGTAATGAGCGCCGGCATTCAACTCATCGATTGCAAGTGCTTGGATATAATACTTCTCAGCATCGTCATAGCGATCTCGGCTTAGATGCGTTTTCGCAATATTTAAGCAGACATTGAGGTTTGACGGCACCTTTTCCAAAACACTTTCCAGAATTGGAATTGCGCGATCGATCTTGTTCTGAGCCAAAAGCAATAATCCTTCAATGTATTCTAGATACATTGGCTCTTCTAGTTCCTGATCTCCAAATGGATCATTCGGATCTTTTTCCAGTTTTTGCTTTTTGAGCTTTTCAAATTCTTTTTCTTCCGCGATTTTAAGATCACCGATCAGCTTCTCACATTTACTGAACTGACCCGTTTTCAAGTATGCAGAAGCAAGACGTTTACCGTATCTTGGAATATCGCTCTCTCGAAATATCTCTTCAAGGATCTTGATCCCTTCTTCAACACTATTCCCTTGGATCATACTTCGAGCGACATAATATTTACTCTCACGAACAGCCTTATCGACGTTCTCCTGAGTATCGCCCTCCATTGGCTCGATGTATCCAAGCTCCACAAGTTGTTTCATCGCTTCTTGGGCCGCCCAAGGATCTTCCAGTTCTTCTTTCTTGTGCATGCCTGAGTTTCCATTCACTAACTCCCAGCTTTCAATAGTGGTTGGTTCAACAGGCTCAGAAAATGCAGACGTCAATACTTTACCGTCCATGTCTTCACCAATAGGTAAACCATACAATGTCAAGAGTGTTGGAGTTAAGTCCAGAATACTAGCACCACTGATCGTTCCCCCTTTTCGAATACCAGGACCATTCATAACAATGATTCCATAAGGACTGTGCTCAACAGCCGGTCCAGATGGCTCTTTTGGAATTGATTTTGGTCGTAGGTGATCTGAGTGGAATCCATGATCTGAGATCAGAACAACAGTCGTGTCATCATCGATCATGTCCAGAGTTCTCTCCAGCATCATATCGTGAAAACGGTAACCCGCCTCTACAACTCCTTTATAGTTTTCGTAATCCTTTTCAGGAATGAAGTCACGTCTTGGAGGGTGGAAACGCATTGCGAGGTGTGAGAAGTGATCAATAGCATCATGATACACAGCCATGAAGTCCCAATCAGTCTCGCGTTGTAAGTAAGTTGATGCTGCATGTACGGAGGCCGCATTCGCAAGGATCTTCGCAACACCCTGAGCACGTTTTTCTTCAGTATGTCCTTCAGCTTTGAAGAGATTTGGCAGGAAAGGAACCAGCATCTGAGCTGTTAATTCCTGTGGATGAACACGCAGTTCTTTCAACGCCTCCTCATAGCTTTGAGGGTGAATCGTTCCATCTGGAAGATCCCACCCATCTTTCATGTCTTTGTTTGCAACTTGATAAAGGTTAGACACCATAACTCCATCAATTGGCTCAGCCGGATTACTTGGCCACCAGGATACAACATTACTTTTCATGTTGTTTTGATTCAGAATATTCCAGATCGCCTTGACTTTTCTACTCGTAACAGTGACAGGTCTCAACGCTTTCATGTCCGGTGTCGGCTCTATGAAGCCCTTGATGCCGTGTTTTTCAGCACGCATTCCTGTTGCCATACTAGTCCAGAGCATTGGAGAAAGTGGCGGATCAAGTGTTTTAACTCTTCCGTAAACACCTCCTTCCATCAACTTCTGAAGTGTAGGCATTTTTCCTTCTTGGATCAAAGGCATTATCACCTTCCAGTCGGCCGCATCCCAGCCGATCACTAAAACTTTATTTGTCAGCTTCTTTCCCATCTTCCTCTTTGTTCTTTTTCTCTTTTTCCGCTTTCTCTCTTGCCTCACGCCACAGTTTAATACCGATGTCTCCCAAGGCTAAAACACCTAAAGATCCTTCGGGTGGCATTTGTATTACTTTTTGCTCTTTCATGCTGAAAATTATAGGGTCACTAAGATAACCATTTTGCTTCGCTTACTGTGCTGAATAAATGGTAAAAGCCTTTGATTTGTAGAGAATAGGCAAATTCAATTTTGTTGAGGTTCCAAAGCCTTCATTTACGATAATGATCTTTGATAATCCCAGCGAAATTAAGGAATCAGTATAATGTTGATTCTCAATATTACCATTGTAACCAATCCAACCTTTACGGTGAGCGAAGTACATAGGTGTAGGAACTTCCTCGCTGTTAATAAAGATGAGTTCGTTTCCACCAAGTTTGTCTAATTCTCTCTCTAGATTTTGAGTTGACGCCAGTCTTTCCGGAATACTGAAGTCTTGAATATTATTGCCAATACACTCTATCGCTACGATCAAAATCAAAGAAATGCGCAGGTATTGCTTTTCTACCTTTGACAGGAAATACCCCGCCAATAATGCCATGACTGGTACAAAAGGAATGATGTAATAACTATGATGCGCGAAGGTAAAACCTGCTTTAAAAATGATGATCAGGAATGTAGAAAAAGCTATTAGGAGAACAACTAAGGTCTTCCTTTCGGAGTGCCTAATGGCACTAAAAACTCCTAGTACAAACAATCCGAATCCGACGAATTTTAACGCTGAATCATAGAATCTAGAAAGAGTTAATGGCAAGTGTTCTCCAATTTCAGTTATACCTTGAGTAATGCTTTTTCCCATGAAAAAGTGCCAGAAATCATATGTTTTCACGAGATGAGGAACCCAAATAAAATACCACCAAAAGGCTGGAATCAATGCTAGAATCATTCCTAATCCAAGCAAAACGGTTCTCTTGATGGTGGATCGTTCGGAAATGACAAGGACCGGTATTATTGAAAGCAAATATCCGCTGGGTAGTTTGGATAGCACCCCAACTGTTATCAGGAGTGAAGCAATGAAAAGATCAATGAAACTTCCTTTTTCTCTTAGGAAGTTGGAGGCGAAGAAGATACCACCCAATAGAAAAGTCATAGAGAATGTATCGGGCATGATCTTTCTAGAAAAGACAAACCAAACGGAGAAGATAAGAATGAGTGCACTCCAAAAAGCTGTTTCACGATTCCAGTAGCGCCTGACAAGCAGGAAAAAGAAGTAAATACCAAAGGATGAAAAAACGAGATTGATCAGCCTTCCATACCAATGCTGATATCCGAACAGCTCATTTGCGCCAAAGATCAGATAATTGAAAATGGGAAACTCCATACCGGTGATCCCAGTTTTCTCTCCGGCAAAGTCTATTCTTGGATAAAAAATATTTGCGTCTACTTCTGAGAAGTTACGTGCGACCATTGTAACCGTGGTTTGACGCCAATTGTGCCCAGCCTCCAATGGTGGGTTTGTGATCCCAACCAGTCTAAGGAGGAACGCAAGCACGATCCAAAAACGAATATCTTTCAACAGGTGCACGGCGGGAAGTTAAAACAAAAAACGCGAATCCAAATGAATTCGCGTTCTGTGTATTTTGAATGTTGTTACAGTCCTAGTAGTACTTCTACCGGGTCCTTCGATCCGAAAAGCATTCTTTCAGGATTTTCTAACATTTCTTTCACTTTTACAAGGAAACTTACTGATTCCTTACCGTCAATGATACGGTGGTCATAAGATAGCGCTACGTACATGATCGGTCTGATCTCAACCTTACCGTTGATAGCAACTGGTCTCTCCACGATGTTGTGCATTCCAAGAATGGCTGACTGTGGAGGGTTAATGATCGGAGTAGATAGCATAGAACCGAATACACCACCGTTAGTGATCGTGAATGTACCACCTGTCATTTCATCAGGAGTGATCTTTCCGTCTCTTGCTCGGATCGCGAGTCTCTTGATCTCACGCTCAATATCCGCCAATGACATCTGTTCAGCGTTGCGAACAACGGGCACCATTAGACCTTTTGGTGAAGAAACTGCAATACCGATATCCGCGTAATCATGAAGAACCATTTCTTTTCCGTCGATCTGTGCGTTTACAGCAGGGAAAAGGTTTAGTGCTTCGGTACATGCCTTCGTGAAGAACGACATGAATCCTAGGTTCACTTCATGGTGATCAGCAAATGCTTTTTTGTATTTCGTGCGCAGGTCCATGATGGGCTTCATGTCAACTTCGTTGAATGTCGTCAACATCGCTGTTTCATTTTTCACGGAAACTAAACGCTCTGCGATCTTACGACGCATCATAGACATTTTCTCACGGCCTTGCTCACGAGTTCCTCCCCATCCTTGTGCATCAGCAGTAGAGAATCCTCCTGCCATTGCACTAATAACATCCTGCTTAGTGATTCTTCCTCCTTTACCAGTACCGTTCACTTGCGATGACGAAACATTATTCTCTGCCATAATTTTAGCGGCAGCCGGAGATGGAGTTCCAGCAGCATATGTTGCTGGTTCTTTCACAGGATCAGGACTCGGTGCCGGCGCTTCTTTCTTTGCTGGCTCGGCAGCCGGAGCGGGTGTCTCTTCAACTTTTTCAGCTGCTCCTCCAGATTGGAAGTCTGCAGGTGGTTCAGCAGATGTATCAATAAGGCAAACTACTGCGCCTACCGCAACAGCATCTCCTTCTTCCGCTTTTAATGTGATTGTACCACTCGCTTCTGCAGGAAGTTCAAGTGTAGCTTTGTCAGAATCAACTTCTGCGATGGCCTGATCTTTTTCAACGTAATCACCATCTGAAACAAGCCACTGTGCGATCTCTACTTCTGAGATCGATTCTCCCGGGCTTGGTACTTTCATTTCTAATACAGACATCTTTCTCTGTTTATCGTGTAATTAATTTTATGCTTTCACTTTTGCGTATGAGAACAACTCATTGAAAAGTCTTTCCAACCTTCTTTTGTGGAGGTCATGAGAACCTTCAGCAGCGGCAGCTGACGGAAGACGACAAACACCAATTAAGTTTTTATCGCGTAGAGCCATCGCCATGTATGTCCATGCCCCCATGTTCGCTGGTTCTTCCTGTGCCCAAATAATGTTCGTTGCGTTTTTGTATTTCGCTAGTACTTCATTGATCTGCTTCTCAGGAAGTGGGTAAAGTTGTTCAACACGAACGAATGCCATGTTGTCAACTCCTAACTCCTCTGCTTTCTCAGTAGCTTCATAATAGAACTTACCAGTACATAATACCACTGTGTCTACATTTTCAACTGATGCCTTAGGATCATCCAAGACTTCCTTGAATCCTCCAGTTGCCATTTCATCAAGTGCAGAAACTGCTCTTGGATGACGTAAGATCATCTTAGGAGAGAATACAACTAATGGTTTTCTGAATTCACGCTTCAATTGTCTTCTCAACAAGTGGAAATGGTTTGCTGGTGTTGAAGTGTTACAAACCTGAATGTTCAAGTCTGCACACTGTTGAAGGAAGCGTTCCATACGTCCGCTTGAGTGTTCAGCACCCTGACCTTCATAACCGTGAGGCAAAAGCATCACAAGTCCACTTTGCGTTGCCCATTTATCTTCACCTGCAGTGATGAACTGGTCAACCATAATTTGCGCCCCATTGTAGAAGTCACCGAACTGTGCTTCCCAGATCGTAAGTCCATTTGGGGTTGCTAATGAGTATCCGTACTCATAACCAAGTACACCGTACTCAGATAGGAATGAGTTATAGATCGAGAAGTTAGCTTGACCTTCCTCAAGCATATTCAATGTGATCACTTCTTCCTCTGTGTCTTCTGTCTTTACAACAGCGTGACGGTGAGAGAACGTACCACGCTCAACATCCTGTCCAGTAAGACGAATTGAATGGCCTTCTACGAGCAGTGTTGCATATGCCAACATCTCAGCTGTACCCCAATCCATTTTATCTTCTTCAATAGAGTTTAATCTGTCATTGAAGATCTTCGCGATCTTCCTGAAGTATTTTTTTCCTTCCGGAAGCGTAGACAACTTGCGTCCAAGCTCAAGCAGTTTCTCCTTTGCAATACCTGTTACCGGTGATTCAAGGAAATCCTCATTATTAGCATGACGGAATCCTTCCCAATCAGAGCTTAAGAAATCGTACACCAATGCTTTCTCACGCTTGCGAGACTCAGTAAATTCTTCTTCCAGGTAATTATTGTAATCTTCAATGATCTTCTGTGATTCAGCCTTGTTGATCAGACCTTCACCTTCCAATTGTTTGAAGTAAATATCCCTTGGGTTCGGGTGTTTTGAGATGAGGTTGTATAAGTTCGGTTGCGTGAACTTAGGCTCATCGCCCTCATTGTGTCCGTACTTACGGTAACCGAGTAAATCAATAAAAACGTCACTGTTAAAGTGTTGACGATACTCCATGGCGATCTGCATCACTTGGATAACCGCTTCTACATCATCTCCATTCACGTGGAATACCGGAGACAATGTTGTTTTTGCAACATCTGTACAGTATGTCGATGAACGACCATCAAGATAGTTCGTTGTAAATCCAACTTGGTTGTTTGTAACGATGTGGATCGTACCTCCTGTTTTAAAGCCATCAAGCTGGGCCATTTGCACAGTTTCATAAACAACACCTTGTCCCGCAATTGCAGCGTCACCATGAATAAGTACAGGGCAAACTTTCTCAACATCGTTTTTCAATACGTTATCTACCTTCGCTCGTGCGATCCCTTCAACGACAGGATTAACCGCCTCCAGGTGCGAAGGGTTAGGTGAAAGCGTAAGAGTTAATTCCTTTCCATTTTCAGCTTTGATGACTGAAGTGAATCCTTGGTGGTATTTCACATCACCATCAAAACGGAATTCTTTTTCGAACTCTTTCCCTTCAAATTCTGAGAAGATATCTCTAGGACGTTTTTCGAATATATTTGTCAATGTATTCAGACGGCCGCGGTGTGCCATTCCCACTACAAATTGTTCAACTCCTTTTTCTGCTCCTTTTTGGATCAACGCATCCAATCCTGGAACAAGCACTTCCAGCCCTTCAACTGAGAATCTTTTTTGCCCTACGAACTTCTTCCCAAGGAACGATTCGAAACCGGCTGTGATCGCAAGTTTTCGGTAGATCTCTTTTTTATGTTCGGCGCTAAGCTGAGGTCGGTTCTTAAGCTCGATGGCATTCTTGAACCACTCAACGTGTCCGGGCTCACGCATGTACATGAACTCGATCCCGATCGATTGGCAGTAAGTTTCCTCAAGATCAGCAATGATCGCTCTTAAAGTCGCTGGTCCAATTCCAATTTCTTCACCCGCCTGGAAAACAGTGTCAAGATCCTCCTGCGCTAAACCGAAATTCTCGATAGCCAGGGTGGGAGCATATTTTCTACGCTCTCTTACCGGGTTTGTTTTAGTGAAAAGGTGACCTCTTGACCTGTATCCATTGATCAGGTTAAGAACTTTAAACTCTTTCTGGAAATTCTCTGGAATTCCTCCTTCATCATAGCTGGTTCTCGCAAAATCAAATCCTTCGAAGAATTTTTGCCAGCCGATGTCTACGCTCTCCGGGTCTTGGAGATACTGTTTGTATAAATGGTCAATCGCATTTACATCTGCGTTGCCTACATACGATACTTTGTCCATAGTATTTGTGCACAATTCTGGAAAAACAAATTTAGAGAAAGTACTTCACTTAACATGTCGGTAACACGCTAAATTTGAAATATTTCGTTAGAATTTTAAAATTTTGTTCGCAAGTACACCTTGTAGGCTTCACGACGAATGATCAAAGTTGAAAGTTCTTCTATTGGATTCTCTTCCGTAATTGCTTTGAGGAACTGACTTTGCGGAATGTCAATCTGATAATTCAACTGAAGTAATTGCCTTTCACCAAGACGCATCACTGAGCTAAGTGCATCTGTGACAATCAAGAAAATCGATTCGTAATCCAGCTCTTTTTCGAGTAAAGTGTCGTCTACTGTTAAACCTTGAACAGAAAAATCCTTGTGGATCTGCCGTTGTGTTTTTAATACGAAATCAGGTATTCTGAATTGCTCCAGCACCTGTTTCTTATCGAGCATAAACTCCATTAGCGTACGCCTGAACCTGGCTCAAATTCCTTTTCCGGCGAAACAAATGCAAGCTCACCTTCCGCATTTTCTGCCATTAGGATCATTCCCTGTGACTCAACACCACGGATCTTTCGTGGAGCAAGATTCAATAGAACAGTTACAGTTTTACCGATCACTTCTTCAGGCGAATAATGCTGGGCAATTCCTGAAACGATCGTTCGCTTATCGATACCTGTATCCACGGTTAATTTCAAAAGTTTATCTGCTTTCTCTACTTTCTCAGCCGTTAGGATCTTTCCAAGACGGATATCCATTTTCACGAAATCATCAAAAGATGTTTCTTCTTTTTGTGGCTCAAATTTCATGTTCTCTCTGGCTTTTTCTTCAAGTAATTTAACCTCCGCTTCAACAAGTTCGTCATCCACTTTTGTGAAAAGAATCTCTGGCTTGTTTATTTGATGATCAGCGCTCAATAGATCCGTGCTTCCAGCTGTATTCCAATCATTATTTGAAATATTAAGGAATGCCTCCAATTTGCCTGCTGTGTTTGGCAGGAATGGTTGTAATACAATGCTCAAATTCGCTGTGATCTGCAAGGCAATATTCATGATTGTTTTTACACGCTCTGGATCTGTTTTGATCAATTTCCAAGGCTCTGTATCGGCAAGGTATTTGTTCCCAAGTCGCGCTAGATTCATTGCTTCAGCTTGTGCTTCTCTGAGCTTATATTGGTAGGTCAATTTTGCGATCCTTCCAGGAATATTGCCCATCTCGTCAAGTACTCGTTTGTCCTCGTTATTGAACTCATTTGCTTGAGGAACAATTCCATCATAGTATTTGTGTGTCAGCACCAAAGCTCTGTTCACAAAGTTTCCAAGAATATCTGCTAATTCACTGTTAATTCGCGTTTGGTATTCTTTCCAGGTGAATTCACTGTCTTTCGCTTCAGGGGCAATGGAAGTCAATACATATTTTAACTCATCGATGCGATTCGGATATCTTTCTATGTATTCGTGCAACCAGACAGCCCAGTTTCTTGAAGTTGAGAACTTACCGCCTTCCAGGTTTAGGAATTCGTACGCCGGAACATTATCGGGAAGAATAAGGCCTCCATGAGCCTTTAGTAGTATTGGAAAAATGATTGCATGGAAAACGATGTTATCCTTACCAATAAAATGCACTAGTTTACGATCACCTGTCCAATAATCCTCCCAGTTTTTACCATTATCCTGAGCCCATTGTTTTGTTGCAGAAATATATCCGATCGGTGCGTCCAACCAAACGTAAAGAACCTTGCCATCGGCACCTTCAACGGGTACTTTTACTCCCCAATCGAGATCGCGTGTCATTGCACGTGGACGTAGACCGCTATCGATCCAAGACATGCATTGACCGATCACCTGATTTCGCCATTTTGATGCATCGTGCTGTACCTCGCCATTCAGCTCACCCTTCTGGATCCAATCTTTTAGCCATTCTTCGTGATTCTGCATTGGCAGATACCAGTGATATGTCTCTTTCAGAATAGGCTTCTTCCCACTTAATGTTGAAAGTGGATTAATAAGGTCAGTTGGACTCAATGATGTACCACAGCTTTCACACTGATCACCGTAGGCGTTTTCACTCTTACAATTCGGACAAGTTCCCGTAATGTAACGGTCAGCTAAAAACTGTTTGAACTCCTCATCGTAGAACTGCTCACTCGTCTCTTTTGTGAATTGTCCATCATTATCAAGCTTCTTAAAAAAGTCCTGTGCGGTTTGATGGTGTAACTCAGCTGAAGTCCTGTGAAAGATGTCAAATGAGATATTAAAGTCATTAAATGCTTTACCGATAACACCATTGTATTTGTCTACAATTTCCTGTGGAGATATGCCTTCTTTTTTTGCGCGCAATGTGATAGCGGCTCCGTGCTCATCCGACCCGCAAATGAAAGCAACATCATGTTGGTTCATTCGTAGAAAGCGAACAAAAATATCAGCTGGGAGATACACTCCGGCAACGTGACCTAGATGTAAAGGTCCGTTTGCGTAAGGAAGTGCTGCGGTTACCGTAAATTTATCTTTTGACATCAAAACGTATTTAGACCGCAAAGATAAATAAAAGTCAGACCTTCGTTAGGGTATATTCTCTCTCAATGAATTTGATGTCAAACTCTTCTAGTTCGTTCAGAATCGGATTGTATAATTCAGGTTTGATCGGAAGCGTTACACCTCTTTCTTTCACTTCACCTTTTAGAATCATTTTCGCACAGATTGCAGCAGGTAATCCAACAGTGTTTGACATTGATGTATATACCTGATCCTCTCCTATGTTTACCATATGAGACTCCACACGGTGCTGTTCGCCATTCAGTTCATATTCAAATTCATGAACCATAACGAGCATGTCTTTATCACCGTGATCAAGTGATAATTTTCGAACCAATATTTCTTGAAGCAGTTGAGCTGGCGTAGCTTTTTCAAGATCAAAAATGGGTTCTTTTTCAAAGATACCTAGCCACTCAAACTTTTCGAAAAGATGAAGCCTTTCTTCGCCAAGGAAGTCCTTGAATTTATCTTCAACAGTTTTGTTTTTGTCGTAAGGAAGAAATGCATTCATCAATGCTCTTGGTGTCAAACCACGTGTTATGAGAAGCTCATAACTGTCATCCGTCATTCCCAACTCAATAAATACGTTCCATGCCTGACAGTATCCAGGCCTTCTTAAAGTTCCTCTGAAAATTGTCGGAATGTCTTCAATTCCATAAACGGTTCTATAGGATAGTGAGTCACGATTCGCATAACCAACGAAGTCACCGTATCCTTCAATTTGGATGTGGTCTAAACGATTGAATAGTCTGTTATAAGGGATATACTTGTATTCATTATTTCTGATGAAGCATGCTGCTCCGCCTTGCCCTGCAAGAACTACATTGCGTGGGTTCCATGTGAACTTATAGTTCCATGGATTATTATCACTCTCCGGCGCGATCAAACCTCCACAAAAAGACTTAAAACTTGAAAGCTTACCACCTTTTCCCTTAATATGATCGATGATCTTCATGGCGCTCATGTGATCAATTCCCGGGTCAACTCCGATCTCATTCATGATTACAATTCCCGCTGCCTTTGCCTCTTCATGAAGGGCTTTCATCTCAGGTGAGATGTATGAGGGAGTGATCAAGTCGGTTTTCATATCAATACAGTCACGCGCTACCTCAGGATGAAAACGTGCTGGAAGCATAGAAATCACCAAATCAGCTTGTTGGATCTCCGGTCGTCTTTCCTCTGCATCTAATGCGTTAAAAGCTAAAGGAGTTCCATTCACATGTCCATCGATCTTGCTTTTTACAAGATCGATATCTCGGTCAACAACGCGAACTTCCCATTCGTTTGCAACAGAGTTTTCAAGTAGGTATCGAATAAGTGAGGATGATGAGAGCCCCGCTCCCAATACAAGGATTGTCTTCATAGTTCGTTGTTGTAAATCAAATGTAACGAACCCTTTTCCAAGTTCAAAGTGTTAAATTAAATTATTATCCACGACCAAACTGTTAAAAATCACAATGATTGAAATCCTAAGTATTATGCCTTTCATTCTTCGATGATTGCTGCATTCATTGGTTGCTTCAAAGCAAGAAAAAACTATTTTTGTGCTAAAGCATTTTATAGATTATCCATGGGTAGAGCATTTGAATACCGCAGAGCGGCCAAAGAAAAGAGATGGGACAAGATGTCGAAACTTTTCCCACGATTAGGAAAAGCGATCACTATTGCAGCGAAAGAAGGTGGTCCGGATCCCGATATGAACGCTACGTTACGCACGGCTATCAAGAATGCGAAGGCGCAAAACATGCCTAAGGATAATATTGAAGCAGCTATCAAAAGAGCTTCTTCAAAGGATGCTGATGATTATTCGGAGATCATCTACGAAGGGAAAGGACCTCATGGTGTGCTAGTATATGTTGAGTGCGCTACGGATAACCCAACCAGAACAGTCGCTAATGTGAAGTCTTATTTCAACAAAGCCGGAGGAGGAGTAGTTCCGAACGGATCTTTCGAATATATGTTCAACCGTAAAGCTGTTTTTGAGTTTGAGAAAACAGATGAGATGGATATCGAAGAGATGGAGTTGGAATTGATCGACCATGGATTGGAAGAGATCGAGGAAAACGAAGGGATGGTTTATGTTTATGGAGACTATACTTCATTTGGATCATTGTCATCTGCATTGGAAGAAATGGGGATCGATGTGAAAAAATCGGAGCTTCAAAGAATCCCTACGCAACCTGTTGAATTTAGCGAAGAACAGATCGTGGAGATCGAAAAAATGCTCGATAAGATCGAGGAAGATGATGATATTCAGAATGTTTTCACGAATATCGCCTAGAAATTCAGGCAGCTGAATAATAAATAGGAAAAAACAGAGTTAACTATCTACTGAAAACTGATCAGATCAATTGATGACTAACAGGAACTTAAAGCTTTTTGCCATTGCTTTTTTAAGCATTGTAGTGGTTGCTTGTTCGACGGAAAAGAACACGTTGGTCAGTAGATCGTATCACGGGTTAACAGCTCACTACAACGGTTACTTCAATGCTACGGAACTAATCCGTCAGTCAATGGAGTCCTACCGTGATTCCAGATCTGAAGATTACTACAGCTTGTTGGACATAAATGCTGTTCCAAACGAGGAAGAGGTTGTGGGTATGTATCCTGCGATCGATACAGCAATTGCGAAATGCAAAAAAGTGATCCAGAAGCACAGCATGCCGAGCAATGATCGCCCTCACCTTAAAAAGGAGGAGCATAATAGGTGGATAGACGAGAACTGGACAACCATAGGGATTGCATCGTATTTAAGAAGGGATTATGCAGGAGCAATGAAGAGCTTTAAGTATGTCCGTAAGTTTTATAAGAACGATCCATCATTATATATCGGCGAACTTTGGATGGCAAAGACGAACATTGCAACAGGCAAACTTCCTGAGGCAAAGTTTAATCTTGAAAACCTAGACAAGGCCTTGCAGGCGCAAGAGAACCCGGAACCGAAGAAAAAGTCGAAGCTTAAATCTAAAAAGAAGGAAGAGGAGCCTGCGAAATTCCCCAAAAAGATCAGAGCAGATTTCGAAAGAACAAAGGCTGAGCTCGCCTTGATAAAAGACAACAAGAAAGATGCGATCAAGTTCCTCGAAGAGTCATTAAAGCACAAGCAAGATTCAAAACAAAGAGCGCGAACGCACTTCATTCTAGGTCAGCTGTACGAAGAGCAAAAGGATGATGCAAATGCGGTAAAGCATTACACGAAGGTCATTAAAGGAAACGCCAAGTACGAAATGGTCTTGAACGCAAAGATCAAAAAGGCATTTTTGGGTAGCAAGCAGGATCAGAAACAGGACTTGTTTAAAATGATCAAGGATGCAAAGAATGCTGAATACCGTGATCAGATCTACTTTGCTCTAGCTGGAATTGAGCTAAAGGAAAATAACGAACCCAAAGCAACAGAGTACTTAACGCTATCTGCTTTCTATTCTAACAAGAATACACGACAGAAGGGGATGTCCTATGAAAAACTAGGGGATCTAAGGTTTGCAAAAAGAGATTATGTACGCGCTCAGAAGTATTATGATTCTTGCGCGAATGTGATTCCGGAAACTTATCCGAATGCTGAGGCGATCAGAAATAAAGCTGATAATCTTGCGAATCTGGTGGTTGCCGTTGAAACAGCAATGTATGAGGATAGTGTGCAACGAATTGCAGCAATGCCTGAAACGCAGCGACACCAATACCTTGAGGACCTTATAAAGAAGATCAAAGAGGAGGAACAAAAACGTAAAGAGCGCGAGGCAATCCGATTACGTGAGCTTCAGGAAAACCAAACAACCTTTAATGACGGTACCGGGGGTTCAAAGTTCTACTGGAACAATGAAAAGATGATCCGTGATGGGAAACAGGATTTTAAACGTTTGTGGGGAGAACGATTGGATGAGGACGACTGGAGAAGATCTGAAAAATTGCCAAGCAATTACATTTCGGATGGAGGAGATGAAAATGACTCGATCGTAGTACAACAAGAGGATACACTTAGTGTGGAGATGCTCGAAGCTAACCTTCCGTTGACAGAGGAAAAGCTGAAGGGGAGCAATGAACGCCTTATGGAAGCCTACTACAATGCCGGGGTGATCTATAATAAAGAACTGAATGAAGAAAAAACAGCATCTGAGTACTTTGAAAAAGTGATTGACAAACCGATCGAGGATAAGCATAAGTTGCTTTCTGCTTTTGAACTTTACAAGATGTACGAGAACAAAAATGCTTCGCGTTCAGAGGGGTACAAGAAATATATCTTAGATAACTATCCGAAAAGTGATTTCGCTCTCTACCTGCAGGACCCAGATTACTTCGTGAAGAAAAAGGAAATGGATGCTCTAGCAGAACAGGAGTATATTACAGTTCTTGAAAGATACAATAGGGGAATCTATTATCCTGTGATCTCCAAGGCGGATAAGGTCATTGTAAATGAGCCAGATAATAAGTTCAGACCTAAGTACATCCTGCTGAAAGCTTTAGCAAAAGGTCAGGTTACTGAAGATAAAAAGGAATTGATCCCTATCCTTGAAACAATCATTTTGGAGTATCCGGAATCGCTTGAAGCGGAAAAAGCCAAGGAAATGATCGATATTATCAATAAAGGGTATTCTGTTAATGAGGAGTACGACTTTGATAAAAAGTCAACCTTTAATTACGATAATAAGGCTAAATTGAAGGTCATCGTAATGCTTGATAAGGAAACGAATTCAAATTCTGCCAAAGTAAGGATCGTAGACTTTAACCGTGAATTCTTTAGTAGAAAACGAATCAACGTGGCTTCATCGGCATATTCGAGTGATCAGAGCATGATCATTTTGAGTGATTTTGAAAATGAGTCGGCAGCGTCAGAATACGTTCGTGTATACAAGCAAACCCGT
Source organism: Crocinitomicaceae bacterium (assembly GCA_049416285.1). Taxonomy (GTDB): domain Bacteria; phylum Bacteroidota; class Bacteroidia; order Flavobacteriales_D; family Crocinitomicaceae; genus UBA4466. The sequence goes on from JBMSGX010000013.1 coordinate 17,905, forward strand.
AAGCATTTATTAGATCTTCAAAATGCAAAGATCATGATGATCACAGATGAAAACTTGAAGGTGGTTATTCAGCAGCAGAAGTTGACAGAGTACGAAACCTTTTATGAAGAATACTATTAAAAAATGAAGATGAGAGGAAAGATGCCAACAGACAGCCCGGACAGATTAAATGTGATCGTTGAAGGTTCAAAAGTGATCGGAGATATTATCACTGAATCAAATCTGCGTATTGACGGTGAAGTTCTAGGTAACGTAACATCGGCTTCGAAAGTGGTGATCGGCGTTAATGGAAAAGTGAAAGGTAATCTTGCTTGCAAGGATGCCGACATCGAAGGTTATGTTGAGGGGATTGTGAAAACAGAAAACTTGCTTTCATTGCGCACAAATGCGAATGTTACGGGTGAGATCTCAACAGCTAAGATCCAGATCGATGAGGGAGCCAAGTTCTCCGGAAACTGTAAGATGAGCAACATGACAAAAGTTGTCTCTTCTGAAGAGCCGGTAATGGAAAAACAAAAAGGCGTAGTTTACTAGCCTCATGTCCGACGAGAAGAAGGGTGGTAATCTCCCCCGATTTGCCAGATTATCAGGAGTAGGCCTTCAAATGGGTGTAACCATATTTTTAGGAGCTTATCTTGGGAAGTATCTGGATGAAAAGTTTCCTTCAGAGAAGAAATGGTTTACCATTATATTTACTTTGATCTTTGTCGCGATTGCACTTTATAATGTCCTGAAACAAGTTAATCGGATCAACCAGGAAGATGAGGATAATTAGCATTCGGTTTACACTGGTTTTGATGACTCTGACTAGCCTCTCTTGGCTTCTACATAATGCTATTTATGATGCCTTGGGTGACGAATGGAGTGCGACTAACCTGTATTGGGAGTATGGGTATAATTTTGGGACATCACTCTTGTTAGGATTCTTCTTTTCTTATGTCTTTGTAAAACACCCGGATAAGCTGGGTTTTGCTTTTCTCGGTTCTATTTCTGTGAAGTTCATACTCTTTTTCATTTTTATATATCCAGAGGTACGAGCAGACGATATAATCTCCCAAGTTGAATTTGCAGGATTTTTTGTCCCTTTTTCAGTCTGTTTATTAACGGAATTGATCTTTTTGGTCTTATTGTTAAGAAGTTAACTGACTTTTTAGGAGTATCTAAAATTATTCAGCACAATAATTTTTGTATTCTAATTAAATACTTATTTTTGCAGCGAATTTTAGCGAATTATACGACGCGAGATATGCAGAAAGTATTGAGATTTTTACTGGTTTTAGCTTTAACGATTCCATTTACGTCTTTTTCGACTGAACATGAGGAGGATCACGGAGATCATAACGCACCAGCGAAAGAGTTGACAGCTGATGAGCAGAGAGAAAAGAACCTTGAGTTTGTAAAACATCACACGAAAGACTCACACGACTTCGGTATTTTTGCGGATGAAAGTGAGCACAAACATTACGGATTCCCATTGCCGGTAATTTTGTGGACTGACAATGGGCTTGTAACTTTTTCTTCTGCAGCGTTCAATCACGATGATTCAGGAAAAGAGATTGTAGAGCAAGGAGGTCAGAAATTTACGAAGCACCACGGAAAAATTTATCAACTCGAAGAGGGGGCAGAGAAGCTAGAGTTCGATAATGAACACCATCCAACGAATGCGAAAGCGATCTTATTAGATTTCTCGATCACAAAGAATGTTTTCGTTACGATACTAATGTGTATTCTACTGTTCTTCCTTTTTAGGGGAGTAGCGAAAAGCTATAAGAATGGTCTTGCACCATCTGGCTCGGCAAAGTTCTTTGAGCCAATAATAGTTTTTGTAAGAGATGAGATCGCTATACCGAACATTGGAGAAAGACATTACAGAAAGTACATGCCTTACCTTCTTACAGTGTTCTTTTTTATCTGGTTTTTGAACCTTGCGGGAATGACGCCCCTTGGAATCAATGTTACAGGAAATATTGCTTTAACGTCAGCTTTGGCAATAATGACTTATCTGATCACCACTTTTACAGCTAAGAAAGATTATTGGATGCATATTTTCTGGATGCCTGGTGTTCCGTGGCCGATGAAAATTGTTTTAGCACCAATTGAATTGCTAGGAACATTTATCAAGCCCTTTGCTTTGATGATTCGTCTTTATGCCAACATGTTGGCGGGTCACTTGGTTTTGGGCGCTTTGATTGCGGCAGTATTTTATTTTAATGCTGTAGCAGCGAAAGGAGCGTTCGTTGGGTTGACATTTTTCCTCAACTTGATAGAATTATTAGTGGCATTGTTGCAAGCGTATATTTTTACCATGCTTACAGCATTGTACTTTGGTTCAGCGGCAGAGGAACATGATCACTCGCACGCACATTAATAAACGTAAATTTTAACCCTAAATATCAATAACATGACAATTCCAAACATCGTAGGTGCTGGCTTGATCGTAATCGGAGCAGGTATCGGTATTGGACGTATCGGTGGTTCTGCAATGGAAGCGATCGCTCGTCAGCCAGAAGCGACTAACAAAATTCAAACAGCAATGCTTATCGCAGCAGCGCTAATTGAAGGTATTGGATTCGCAGCGCTTTTCGCAGCGTAAAATTATTGAGTGTTGCTACAACGGTTGGTTGTAGCAACACTTTATTAGGTTAAGAATAAAGTAAAAGAGATGGAAAAATTATTGAATGAGTTTTCAGTTGGTTTGTTTTTCTGGCAAACGGTGTTGTTTTTGGCACTTCTTTTATTGCTGAGAAAATTTGCGTGGAAGCCGATCTTGAACGCGGTAAACGAACGTGAAACTAAAATTGCTGACTCGCTGGAACAAGCAGAAAAAGCACAAGAAGAGCTTAAAGCTTTACAGGCTAAGAACGAAGACCTTCTAAAAGAAGCTAGAGCTGAAAGAGATGCAATGATCAAGGATGCAAAAGCTACTGCAACGAAGATGGTAGATGATGCTAAGAACGCAGCTAAAGAAGAAGGTGCGAAAATGATCGCTACTGCAAAAGCATCAATTGAAAGCGAGAAAGCTGCAGCAATTGCTGAGTTGAAGACACAGGTTGCTTCACTTTCTATCGAGATCGCTGAGAAAGTGATCAAGGGGGAGCTGTCAACTGCCGACAAGCAAAAAGCAATGGCTGAAAAATTAGCCGAGGATATTAACTTGAACTAAGAGATCAAATGAGAAACTTAGCAGCGGCATCCAGATATTCGAAAGCACTACTTGAGATCAGCATTGAGCAGGGGAAAGTGGATTCGGTATCGGGTGACATGAAGTTTTTTCAGGAAGTGTTAGAAAGCTCAAAAGAGTTTGAGTTGCTCTTGCACAGCCCAGTGGTGCGTTCAGACAAAAAGATCGAAATCCTTACAAAGGTTTTCGAGCAGTTTGAAGAGCTCACAATGTCTTTCATGAAGTTGTTGACGAACAAAAGACGTGAAGATCTGCTAGATGAGATCGCGTTTACTTTCGAGCAGCAGGTGAAAGAATACAAAGGAATCGTCCCAGTTACATTAACTACGGCACAGCCACTTGATGAAGCAACGAAAGAGTTGATCATGAGTAAAGTTGCGCCAATGATCAATGGTAAACCTGAGGTAACTGAAAAGATCGATGAAGAAATAATAGGTGGATTCGTAGTGCGAATGGGAGATACTCAGATCGACGCTTCGGTAGAAAGCCAATTGAATAATTTAAAACAACATTTAACACGATAATTTTGGCGTAGCCAATTAAATCTACACAAGATGGCAGATGTAAAACCAGCAGAAGTTTCTGCAATATTAAGAGAGCAGTTATC
>JBMSGX010000014.1:0-20824 GCA_049416285.1 Crocinitomicaceae bacterium
TGCACCACTACCTCCCGCGATACCGGCAACGTGCGTTCCATGTGTTGCGTAACTGTAAATGTTTGCTGTGTCTGCACCTGCCGCTTGAAGCTCCGAAAAATTCGAATACTCCGTTCCATATCCATATGAAGCAGGAGCAGGACCACTCGTTTTAAACTGATCCCAGGCCGCTAGAATTCTTGAGTTAGAAAGTGTAGTGTCATAGAACATAGGTGATGTGTAATCGAATCCCCAATCCTGCACTCCAATGATTACCTCATCTCCACTGAATCCGTTTGGCATTCCATACCCCGCCCAAACACTGTCGGCACGCACATCCCAAGGCACTCTATCCAAGGTTGGTTTTACCATACCTGCGAGCTCTATATATTCGAAGTTTTGATCTGTCTTTATTGATTCTAGAATCTCAAAAGGATATTTAACTGTCACAATATCTCCGATCTCGGCTCCGATCATAATACCATTAGCGATCAAATTAGCTTTGTTGTATACACTACTCTTTTTGGTTATAAATGCAACGAAGTCGCTCGCACCGATCTTGTCAATTGGAAATCTTTTACGGACATTTTCGGTTATCAAATCTGACTTCAATCCAGTAAGCTGTTTGATCTCGATTATATCTGCACTTGTGTTGGCTGGCATTTTTACCTGCGCATTAACTGCTGCGACAAGTATTAAGCAAAATGATAAGAGAATGTATTTGTGCATCGTCCGTTAGTTTACCGCTAAAATAGACCATTAAACTACAGAGTCCCAGCACACAACTAAAAAAGTATGAACAACCAATTATGAAGAGAAAGGGCCGATCTTTCGATCAGCCCTTCACTTATTTATCCTCTACCTACTTTAATCCCTCCTCCCGATCTTGGCAAAGTCGGTTTTGGGGTGGACGGTCTCGGCTTTGGAGTTGTCCTTGGCGTTGACGGTCTTGGAGTAGTTCTTGGAGTCGTTGTTCTTGGTATAGAAATTCTAGGAGTACTTGTTGGTGTAGATCGCTCCTCTTTCCAAACCGGCTCTGATCTCGTTGGTTTATCTTCGATCTCTTTAGTTCCAGTTTCACGGATTTCTTCTACTTCCTTTGTTCCTGAATCGCGTATCTCTTCGATCTCTTTGGTTCCAGGATCACGTATTTCCTCATTCTCCTTCTCTTGAATTATTCTTTCTATCGGCTGAGCACCAACTGTAGGCTTCGTCTCTTTTCCTTTCCCTACCTGTGGCTTAGGGTTTACATTCGGTACTTCACCGTCTAATGGTCTTAGCACTGTCCCAGTAGAAGGATCTTGAACAACATGTGGTAAAGTAGGTTCCGCACCAAGAAAACCATTATCATAAATACATCCATTGAGATCACTTTCAGGAACTCCCGCCTGAATACATCTTCTGCGAGAGGCATTTCTTCTATCGTCAGTGAGATCATGTAAAGTTCGATAAAATCTAGGGAAGGTTCTATCGGTAAAAGTCAATGTTGATTGTCCAGGTGCGTAATCAAATAGTGATTCAACTTGTGTAATTCTGTGAACCTCAGCAAATTCTTTTGATAACCATTGCTGTCTTGCGCGATCTGCATCTGCTCCTCCAACTCCGGCCACTACACCGCGAGGTACCATTAATCTTTCTCTGCTGTTGAAATCATCACTGGCAATACCATTGGCATTCCCCATTAATCCGTCATATCCGCCTTGAGTACATGGGAATACGTTCATATCGACGTTCATAAAACGCATAGTTCCAGAAGTTCTCATGCCAGCTTTCAATGATTCTCCAGTTGGCCAATCAACAACATATATATTATTAACTCTTCGCACTGTTCCTCCATTATTTAAGAAGTAGGCATTCTCATCTATCTGAACCGATTGTCCATTTACTCGCACGGGCGTGCTGAAATCGTTATCCGGATAATCGCTCGCATAAATACAAACTCTATCGCCACCTACGTTCATTGCTACAGCAGTATTCCAAGATACGTCATCACCCATTGGTTTTTGACGCGTTTGAACAACCACATCACCAGAGTTAGATTGCGCGTATCTGAATTCACCAACGGTTTGGAATGAATAACGAGCACCATCAAAAGATACTAAATGTGGATCCCCATAACTTCTACCTAATGAAGGTTGACAGTCTCGGATCGCCACAAACTCATCTACCTGAGACCAAGGTCCGGTACTTCCGTTCTGAACGTTAGTTCTTGCGTGAGCGGCGATTCTTAATTGAACATCATTTGGCACCTGTCTGTACATTTGATGCGGTGTAAAATCCTCTGGGAATGTTCTATCCGGAACACGTTCTTCGAATGCCATAGAGACCATCGTGTTAGATAACCATGCCCCACGAACAGGATCCCAATTCTTGAGCTCTTGATCAATTGATTTAAAATTCTGCTCAAATCCGGATCTATCTTGTCCATAGACGGCCGAGCCAATACTTGTAATAAATAATGCGATTAGTAAGTAAGGATGTTTCATAATGCTCGATTTTCACTTGATAAAACAATTATCATGCCATAATTTAACAACTTCTTAACAAATAGAAAAGCCCGCCTTTCCGGGCGGGCTTTTCTACGTTAACTTAAGATCTCTTATTGCATCGACGATCTTCCGGCTTCCTTCATCGGTATCGTATACTTAAGCATAAGCTCATGCGAACCTGATGAATAATTTGCCATTGGCGTCAATGTGAAATCAAATGCATAACCGATCTTCAAGATATTCTGATATGTGTAATGTAAATATGTTGAAGCGAATCCTAGAGACTTATACCCCAGTCCTAATCCAACCATCTCCTTATAGGTAGCCATCACGTTGATATCTCCCTGCGGTATTACGTTTCTTGTGTACTTACCAAGCATGTTGATCTGCATTTCAACTTCTTCCGATACCGGAAAGTTATAACCTCCTGTTACGTACAAGTTGGAAACTACCTGAGGCATACTTGCTGCAGCAATACTCAATGGACTGCTTGTATTGAAGTGCGCAATGCGAGGCATTGATACTCCAACGTAGTATTGGTCCGTGTAGAACTGAATACCAGCCCCAAGTCTAGGAGTTACAGTTGTTGGTGTTTGATCGTCAAACATTACATCATTATCCCAATACGTCAAACGATTATAATCTGTTGAATATACATCAGCACCCGCAGTCACACCGAAGGCCATTTTGTGTGTTTGATCCAACTTTAGTTGATAAGCGTAGTTACCCCCGACTGTTGTCATCGTAGTTGCTCCAATAATATCCACGAAGGCATACCCCCCAACACCCATGTTGTAATTTCCGATCGGACGTTCGTATGTTAAACCGGTTGAAAAGGGTGCTCCTTCAAATCCAGTCCACTGACTTCGAAAAACAAATCCAAGATCTTGTGTTCCTTTGAATGCGGTAGCTGCCGGGTTGAAGAATGAATTCGTTTCAAAATAATGAGTGAACGAATATTCCTGTTGACCGTAAGCCAACACCACACCTAAAGCAAACGCAATTGTTGTTAGTAAATTTTTCATGATTAGTGCGTTTTAATATGTACGTAAGTTTCTCTTTTCAGGTCACCTCCATCGATCTCGAGTAATACAAAATATACTCCATCAGGAAGTTGATTCCCTTGATTGCTTTCTCCTGACCAGAAATTGGTCACGTTATGGTACGATTCTGTTTCGAATACCACGTTCCCCCATCTGTTCAATACAATAAATCTATTATCAGGGTAAGCCTCAATACCATGGATATCGTAGATATCGTTCGCGTTGTCACCATTTGGTGAGAAAGCAGATGGCAGCTCAAGTTCAAATGGTTGTGTCAAATAGATCGTGTCTTGAGCATAACAACCATTTACATCATAAACTTCAATCATGTAATAACCTGCCGTTAGACCCGTCTGATCTTCTTCTACAGAGTTGTTAGACCAGATGTAATCGTATTCCGGCGTCCCACCAAGAACTGTTGCATCGATCTGACCATCATCACCTCCGAATAAGTCGATATGATGATTATGGAAATTCAATGGCGAATAAAGATCTACCGTTAATTCATCCGGCTGGGTTAGAACAATCAAATTTGTTGTAGTACATCCGTTGACATCCGTTACTTCAACATTATAAACTCCCTCAGTAAGTCCGGTCGCTGTTTGAGTTGTTTGACCGTTACTCCAATCGTATGTGTAAGGAGTAGAACCTCCAGCAGGAGTGACTTCAGCCTCACCGTCCTCAGCGTTGTTACAGCTAATATCCTGACCATTATAATCAGAGGTGATTGCAATAGTGCTTGTTAGTTCTGTTGGCTCGACAAGTGTGATCGATTCAGACACTGTACAACCGTTAATGTCAGTAGTTGTCACATCATAAGTTCCAGCAGTAAGACCTGATTGATCCTCATCTGTGGCAACAAGTCCTGTACCGTCTGCTGATGTCCATGCGAATGTATAACCCGGTGATCCGTCACCTACCGTATAATCAATTGAACCGTCTGCCAAGCCATTACAAGAAATATTATCACCACTTGCAAATGTTCCCGCCGTAATTGACTGTGTCATGGCCGTAGGCTCCACCAGCGTGATCGTTTCTGTTCTTGTACAACCTGTTAAGTCCGTTACAACCACTGTGTAAGTTCCCGCAGTCAACCCAGACTGATCCTCTGCTGTTGCATTCAAACCAGAGCCATCAGTCGTTGTCCATGCATATGTATAAGCCGGTGAACCACCACCTACTGTGTAATCAATTGAACCATCCGCAGCTCCGTTACAAGTTATGTTATCTCCACTTGCATATGTTGCTGAACTGATCGACTGAGTCATTCCTGTTGGCTCGGTCAACGTGATAGATGTACTCAAAGAACATCCGTTAACATCTGTTACAGTTACATCGTAAGTTCCAGCTGTTATGTTCGCTTGATCTTCATCCGATGCAACCAAACCAGATCCATCTGATGTTGACCAGGCATATGTATAGGCTGTTGACCCACCGTTTACTGTGTAATCTATCGAACCATCATTATAACTGAAACAAGTGATATGATGTCCGTTCGCATACATCGGAGAAGAAATACTATGCGTCAATGCTGATGGCTCAACTAATGTGATCGATGTATTCAATGAACATCCATTAACATCTGTCACCGTTACATCATAAGTTCCGGCAGTAAGACCTGACTGATCCTCATCCGTAGCAACCAGCCCAGTTCCGTCCGCAGTGGACCATGCATACGTATATCCTGGTGATGCTCCGTTTACCGTATAATCGATCGAACCGTCTGCTGCTCCATTACACGTGATGTTGTCTCCACCTACATATGTTGCTGAAGTAATAGACTGTGTCATCACTGTTGGCTCAACCAATGTGATCGATGTGTTCAATGAACATCCATTCACATCTGTTACTGTCACATCATACGTTCCAGCAGTAAGTCCTGACTGATCCTCATCTCCAACAACTAATCCAGTTCCATCGGCAGTTGACCATGCATATGTATAAGAAGGTGAAGCACCGTTTACAGTATAATCGATCGAACCATCTGCTGCTCCGTTACAAGTAATGTTATCCCCACTTGAATAAGTTGCAGAAGTAATTGATTGTGTCATCACCGTTGGCTCCACTAATGTAATAGATGTGTTCAATGAACATCCGTTCACATCCGTCACGGTTACATCATACGTTCCAGCTGTAAGACCTGACTGATCCTCATCTGTTGCGACAAGACCCGTCCCGTCCGCAGTTGTCCATGCGTAAGTATATCCAGTTGTTCCTCCGCCAACAGTGTAATCAATAGAACCGTCTGCCGCTCCATTACAAGTAATGTTATCTCCACTGGCAAATGTTGCCGAGGTGATAGATTGTGTCAATGCGGTTGGTTCGTTGATCGTGATATTATCGTTGATGCTACATCCATTGGCATCCTCAACAGTTAACGTATAGTTACCAGCGATCAATCCTGAATTGATAGCTGATGAACCTCCATTACTCCATGTATAAGTGTAACCCACTGTACCTCCAGTTACAGTCGCAGTGGCTTCACCATCTGCCTGCCCATTACAAGAAATATCCTGTCCATTGTAATTGGAAGTCACAGCTATTGACATGTCGAATACATCCGGAAGCGATATACTGAATGGTAAAGAAACACAACCTTTATCGTCCATTGCTACCACATCATATGATGCATTGATCCCTACAGTCGCGGTATATACACCTTGTGCTCCGTAAGATCCGCCATTATCCGTTGAAATAAAGTAATCTGCAGTACCTCCGCTCACTGATGCTGTAATAACCTCGTCGGTTTGTCCCAGTGAGTAACAAGGGTTGAATGTTACATCATCAACCACAACCGCATCATCAATAACTGTCACGTATACCTTCGATTCACAATCGTTGACATCCTTGATCATAATATCATATGTCTGTCCGATCGTTAATGATAGTGTGTAATCTCCGTATACTCCGTATGTAGTACCTCCATCTGTAGACACGGCGTAATTGGCCGTTCCACCTATAGGCGTTACATCAACAATAGTAGTTGTCGATCCAGGAACCGGGCAATTCACGATTATCGTATCCGCCTCAACAACTGCCGGTTCCGTAACTATTATGGTAACTGGCTCATCGAAATCACATGCATTACCGTCAATAATATTTAAGATATAACCTCCAACATCAATACCTGTTAGATCTTCAGTTGTTGCCCCGTTAGACCATGAGTAAGAGTATGGTAAGGTTCCTCCAATCGGCGTAACATCAATTGCACCATCAGTTCCCAGGAAACAAGTAACATTGGTAACAGTGAATGAGAAATCCAGCACATCAGGATCTGTTAATGAAGTATTCGCGCTGGCGATACACCCATTCTCGTCGGACACCTGCACACTGTATGCTCCAGGAGCTAGGTTTATGATATCTTCAGAAGTAGAACCGTTTGACCAGTTATAATAGTAATAAGGGTATGTTCCACCTGAAACCGTCATATCAATCGTTCCATTATCAAACCCATTACATGTGCTTGATGTAGGATTTAATCCGATAGAAAGAGGAGAAGGTTCAGAGATACCATAATTTAAAAAGGAATAACATCCTCTACTATCCGTAACCTCCACACTGTGAATTCCTCCGGGAGCTCCTGTGATTGAGGTGACATCAGATTCACCTGTTGACCAAGTAATTGAATATGGACCTACTCCATTTAGGATTGTCAAATCAGCTTCTCCGGTCAAATCACCATTGCACAATGGGGAAGTTGTGGAAGTATATAGATAGAACTCATTACATGGCGGCTCACTAATAAATACACTGTCCTCAAGTAAACAACCATTTCCATCCGTGATATCAACATAATACCACCCTGTTGGTACCCCTGAGATATTAGCTGTGATATCTCCAGTTGACCAACTATAGTCATATGGCGGAGGTGTAGATCCACCAATTGGATTTGTCAATGCTGTTCCATCAGATCCGCCTTGAGTAGTAACATCAGTATGTGTGATTGAATTCAATAGTTCAGATGGTTCAAAGACACTTGCAGTGACTACGGCGAAACATCCTGTTGCCTGATCTTCTACGACAACCTCATATGTTCCGGCTGGAAGGTTTACGGCAGTTGCAGTTGTTTGAGAATCGTAATCATTCCATGCGTAGTTATAAGGTCCTGTTCCACCAGACACAACCGCTGCAACAGATCCGGTACTGTCAGAAAAACAAAGAACATCGCTAGCTGTTGCACTAACACCAAATCCTCCACATGTCGTGTTATTCACAACCACGGACCCTGTTCTTGTACAACCATTATCATCTGTAACAGTCACGGTATATATTCCATAAACCAAACCTGTTTCAGTTTGATTTGTTCCAGCATTACTCCATGCGTAAGTATATGGAGATGTTCCTCCGGAAGGAGTTGCCGTAGCTGTACCATCACTTCCAGGTACCGCACTTTCCGGTGTGCTGGAAAGTGATAAGTTCAACTCTGTTGGAGTTGTAATTGTTGCACATTCTGTTGCAGTACACCCATTATCATCAGTAATAGTCAAACAGTGTGTACCAGCTCCAACTTCAGCAGACTGAGTAATATCTCCAGTAGTCCAAGAATAGGTAAAGGTTCCCGTTCCACCTGAAATAGTTGGATTCAAAGTAACAGTTGATCCGAAGCAACCTAATGTCTGATCAGTTAAAGTTGTTTGAATTGTATCAACCCAGATCAATTCAACATCGTCGCTCATATTTGTGCAAGAGCTTCCCGCACCGGTTGAGGTTAGCGTTAGTGTAACCGATCCTGCGTCCAATTCTGCTTGCGTCGGCATATAAACTGCATTAAGATCTGTATCAGAAGGTGTGAACGTTCCAGCTCCTCCTGTCCAAACACCTCCTGTCGCATACGTAATTGTACCGCTCAACGTCGCATCCGGATTATCAGCACATAGTAACTGATCTCCTCCCGCACTCACCGAAGGGAGTAACGTTTCCACTACGATGGTAGATAATGTAAAATTATCACAGTAAATTGGATCATAATTACCATCTCTCACTTCAACCGTATATGTTCCCGCGGTATCCGCAACAAAAACAGCACCTGTATCAAGAGGATTCAATGAACCATCATACCAATAGTAAGTAAAGTTACCGTCCCCTCCTGTTGCATTCGCAGTTAGATCGACTGTTCCGCCAGAACAGAAAGTTGGATTCGCAGGAGTAACCTCTAATTCAATAGAGTCCTGACTAATGAACAAGACTGTATCTGTGAATAAAAAGTTTCCTACACAGTAATCAAGAATTGGATATCCACTAACTAAATAGGCTACAGTATCCGGACCTGTATGGTCAGGTGTGAACACGGGGTCTAAACAATCTGTACAAGACAGCTGACCATTTTGGTCACCGTCACCAGTTGGATCACCACCGTCATTAATATAAACTGACTGCCATTGGATACTAGAAGCTGTAACACCAAGTACTTCAACAGGCTGAGCACAGTTTAAAGGGACATACTGATCTTCAGGGAACGTTGGTTTTGGAACACTAACCAGCGTATAGTTTCCGTTATCCGATCCAGGCTTACAGAAAGTTAATGTAAATGTTCCACTTCCCGTATAGCAGATCGTATCCTTCAGATTGTATTCAGGTCCGCAGTCTAACTGCCAAGCCAAACTACCATATGCACCAGCACCGTCATAATCAAAGAAGATTCCTGCTGCATCTGGGTGTAAGGTTATTTCGAACTGAATACACGCCTCATTTGGATCTGCTGAACAGCACTGACCGTTTCGGTCTAATGCGTCCACCTCAAGAAGTGTCCATGTTGTATCCGGATTGTTTGAAATGTCGATCGTATAGAGCGGAACAGTGGGATCGCACTGACCGTAACTCACGCCAACAAACAACAATACGAAAAACAAAAAGATTGTCTTTTTCATAGTGAATGTTTTTAAAATTGGGGGCAAAGATATACTATTTTTCATGACTAGTGAAGTAGTTAGTAAGATTGATTACAAATATTCGAATCTGCTATGACCTGCACTGTTAGCTTTCAATTAAATGAAAGTTAAATTCAGTCAACACAAATCCTAACCGACCTAATACTTTGCAAAGCTACTATCAGTCAGAATAGCATAATATGATATATATCAGTATTTTAGCTGATAACAAAAAAGGGACTCGATTGAGTCCCTTTTGAAATATATTAGAATTGGATTATCCTCCGAAGTCGTCGAAACGAACATTTTCCGGTGGAACTCCCCAATCATCACACATTTTTTCCACTGCCTGATTCATAAGCGGTGGTCCACAGAAGTAGAACTCAATATCTTCCGGCGCATCATGCTTAGCAAGATATTGATCAATCACTGCCTGGTGAACGAAACCTAAGAATCCATCACCTTCTTCATCATGGATGTCTTTTTTCTCAACCCAGTTATCCTCAGCCAAAGGCTCAGAAAGTACCATGTAGAATTTGAAGTTAGGGAAATCCTTCTCCAGATCTCTGAAATAGTGAATATAGAATAACTCCTCCTTTGAACGTCCTCCATACCAGTAAGTTACCTTACGCCCAGTCTTCATTGTTTTAAACAACTCGTATAAGTGAGATCTCATTGGTGCCATACCTGCACCACCACCAACGTAAAGCATTTCTGCATCTGACTCATTGATAAAGAACTCTCCATAAGGTCCAGAGATAATTGCTTTGTCTCCAGGCTTCAAGTTAAAGATGTAAGAAGAAGCAACACCTGGATTTACGTTCATCCATGTGTTACGGTCTCTATCCCAAGGTGGAGTTGCAACACGCACGTTCAACATGATCTCTCTTCCTTCTGCAGGGTAAGAGGCCATCGAGTATGCACGAACAACTTCTTCATCGTTTTTCATTACCAGATCCCAAAGACCGAATTTCTCCCAAGCAGCCTTGAACTTGTCAGGTTGTCCCGGGTGATCTTTTGGATGCGCTGAAATATCCATCTCCTTGTAGTTTACTGTACATGGTGGAATCTTGATCTGGATATATCCTCCCGCCTTGTAATCCATATCTTCCGGGATCTCAACGATGAACTCCTTAATGAACGTGGCAACGTTGTAGTTTGATTTAACTACTGCTTCCCACTCCTTAATTCCAAGCACTTCCTCCTCAACTTCGATCTTCATATCCTCCTTCACCTTAACCTGGCAACCAAGTCTTTTGTGAGCAGCGATCTCTTTTCGCGAGAAATGCGGTTCTTCAGTTGGAAGAATGTTTCCTCCACCCTCAAGCACGTGGCAAGTGCACTGTACACATGTACCACCTCCACCGCAAGCAGAAGGAAGGAAAATTCCGTTACTACCTAACGTTGAGAGCAGTGTTCCACCCCCGTCTACTTCAAGGATTCTTTCTCCATTGTTAATATCGATCTTGATCTTTCCAGATGGAGATAGTTTTGCCTTTACGAACAATAGCATCCCTACAAGTGTCAAAACGACAATTAGGAACGCTGCTATAGTTATACCTACTGTCAAGCCCATATTAACCTATTTTAATCGTGTTTTCTTTTTCAACTTTGATCACAACAGAAGTCTTTTCCGCGTCATCTTTTGTGTCTTTACCGTACTTGATTCCCATGAAGCTCATGAAAGCGATACCCATCAATCCAGTAAGGATAAATGTGATACCCAACCCTCTCAATGGACCTGGAACTTGCGAGTAACGGATCTTTTCACGGATCGCTGCAATTGCAACGATTGCGATGAACCATCCAATTCCGGAACCAAGTGCGAATGCACTGGCATCAAGGATTGTAGAGTACTGACGCTCTTGCATGAATAATGCACCTCCAAGGATCGAACAGTTCACAGCGATAAGTGGAAGGAAGATTCCCAATGCACCATAAAGTGCAGGAGCAAATTTCTCTACCAACATCTCAACCAGCTGAACGATTGACGCCACCACGGCAATAAACATGATGAATGACAGGAAGCTTAGATCGATCTCAGCCCATTCAGGGTTTATCCAACTTAACGCTCCTTCTTTCAATAAATAATTCTCCAGCAAATAGTTCACCGGTACGGTAACAACCAATACGAAGATCACTGCAGCTCCCAACCCTACCGCTGTTTTCACAGTCTTTGATACGGCTAGGTACGAACACATTCCCAAGAAATATGCAAAGATCATATTCTCGGAGAAGATCGCTTTTACTAAAATATCTAATGTACTTTCCATTTCTTTAATTCAATTTGTTCGTTTCTAGTGATCTTCGATCAATGCTTTGTTTCTAGATCTCTGGATCCAGATGATAACTCCTACGATGATCAAAGCCATTGGAGGTAGGATCATCATGTTATTGTTCTCATATCCCATTGTGTACAATCCCCATTTCTCTCCAGGAATTGCACTTCCAAAGATCTGAACACCCCAAAGCGTTCCTGAACCAAGAAGTTCTCTGAAAAACGCCACGGCGATAAGAATCCATGCATAACCAAATGAGTTTCCTAAAGCATCCATAAATGAAGGCCAAGGTTTGTTACCCATCGCGAACGCTTCAAAACGTCCCATGATAATACAGTTGGTAATGATCAACCCAACGAATACGGAGAGCTTCTCTGAAACATCAGGTAAGAATGCCGCCAGTAGCTCATTTACAATAATTACCAAAGAGGCAACTACCACTAGCTGTACAATAATTCTGATTCGTGAAGGAATCAAATTCCTCAACATTGAAATGATAACGTTACCGAATACCAGTACAAACAATACTGAAGCGCTCATTACAACCGCCTGCTCCACCTGAACTGTAATCGCTAATGCAGAACAAATACCTAATACCTGAATCGTAATAGGGTTGTTATCTGTCAAAGGATCAGTAACTAGCTTCTTATTCTTCTTAGAGAATAGAGGTTCGCTTGGTGCTTTTGCTTTTGCTATTTCTTCACTCATACCTCTTAATTTTTCTTATTCTTAAAGTATAACATGTAAGGCTGAAGACAACGGTTGATCATTTCTTCAACTCCTTTAGAAGTAATTGTACCACCTGTGATACCATCTACTTTTTTGTCTTTCGTACCAGACTTATCCTTAACAACCTCAAATTTCTCGAAGTTACCGTCTGCATCAGCTGCCTTCTCACCAATCCATCCTTTAATAAAGAATGCCTGCTTGATCTCAGCACCTAGACCTGGTGTTTCTCCTTTGTGATCAAAAGTTGCTCCTTTGATCGTGTTCATGTCCTCATCCAGACAAATGTTCCCCCATATTGGTCCCCATAATCCTTTTCCTACAACTGGAATTACATATGCCGTCTTACCATCAATTGATGCAACGTACAAAGGATAATTTTTGTCCTCTTCAGAAAGTGTTTTGTCGCGGTTCTCTTTACGAATATCAACATCGAACGCTTTTACACCTTCCTTTACGTTTCCATTCACATCAATAACCATAGCTTCATCTAAGTTTACATACTTGCTAAACTCTTCTGCAGCATTGCTTCTAGATATTGCATCCTTTTCTTCTTGCGTATCCATCAAAGCCTTGACGATATCCATTTTCTTCTTAACCTCATCGTTCTTAGTCTTGAAAGGTTTTGTTGCCATTGCAACACCTGCCAAGATCGCCCCAACGATGACAACCATGCCTATCGCAAAGCCGAACGTATAACCATTACTATCTTTATTGATCGCCATAATTATGCAGTTTTAAGTCTTTTAAGTCTTCGTTTAATATTTGACTGAACTACGTAGTGGTCAATGATAGGAGCCATTACGTTCATGAACAAAATCGCTAGCATTACTCCTTCAGGATAAGCCGGATTCAGAACACGGATCAAAATCGCGACAACACCACCAAGGAATCCATAGAACAACTTACCAGTAGCAGTTTGCGCTGCTGTAACAGGGTCAGTTGCCATGAACACCGCTCCAAAGGCAAACCCTCCGATCACCAGGTGGAAGTGTGCAGGCAGTTCCAAATATTCGTTTCCTCCAACTCCGTTAAGAAGTAATCCCATAACGTATCCTCCAAGGAAGAATGATGCGATGATTCTCAACGAACCAACTCCTGTCCAAACCAAAATTGCTGCTCCAATAAGTGCTGCAATAACTGATGTTTCTCCGATTGAACCCGGAATCATTCCAAAGAAGGAATCCATTAATGAGTAACTATTAGTATAAGCATCCAGACTCTCAAATACGGGCTTATCCGACATGAATGAAGCAAGGTCTCCAAGTGCAGTTGAACCTGTAAATCCGTCAACTGAAGCTTCCTGCCCAGACATCCATACCTTGTCCCCTGACATTGATGTTGGATAGGCGAAGAACAAGAATGCACGAGCAGTTAGTGCGACATTCAGGATATTCATACCCGTTCCACCGAAGATCTCTTTTCCAATCACCACAGCAAAAGCAGTTGCAACTCCTACCATCCATAATGGAACATCTGCAGGCATTACCAAGGGAATAAGCATCCCTGACACCAAAAATCCTTCGTGAAGTGCATGACCTTTGATAATTCCAAAAATGAATTCGATCGTAAGACCAACTCCATATGAAACAACGATCATTGGTAATACTACCCAAAGTCCTGCAGCGATCTTGTCCCACTGGTCAGCCCAGAAAGGAAGACTTCTATCTCCCGCAGCAGCCACCATTTCCCAGTGGCCTGTGTTATATATACCGAATAATAAACATGGGAGCAATGCGATGATCACCGTAATCATTGTACGCTTAAGATCTACTCCATCACGAATATGTGAACCCTTCTTTGTTACAATAGAAGGTGTAAATGCCAACGTAGCGAATGATTCAAAAATCGGATTCCATTTTTCAAGCTTTCCACCTTTGGAAAACTTAGGCTCCATTTTATGAACTATATTTTCTAAGAATTTCACTGTAATTGATTTTAGTTATTACATGCATTCTTTCTGGATAAGATCCAATCCTTGACGGATCTTGTCCTGAATGTCGATTTTAGATGTACAAACGTATTCACACAAGGCGAAGTCTTCAGGAGCCACTTCATAGATCCCTAGATTTTCCATTCCGTCAATATCATCCGTAATTGCTGCTTTCGCTAACTGCATGGGAAGAATGTCGAATGGGAATACCCTCTCCAATTCACCTGTTACTACGAATGCTCTTTCTTCACCATTCGTATTTGTGTCCAATGTATATTTCTTACCTGGCATCAACCAAGTAGGGAAAAGTCTTGAATTTGAGAACTTATCGAAACCAGGTCCTAACCATCCTTTCGTCAAAACGAACTTCAGCTGGTTTCCCTCTGGAATAACAGTAACCTGATTGCTATAGAACCCAAGGTGACCGTCAGCCTCTACTTTCTCACCAGTTAAAACGTTACCACTGATCACACGAACATTCTCAGAATCGATCTGTCCATCAAGGACCGTGTTAAGGTTTGCTCCGATGATAGTTTCAAAATAATGCGGATCCTTTACCTCAGAACCTGTTAAAGCGATCGTCTTTTTAACATCATACTTACCAGTTAAGAAGTAACGTCCGATCAAAGCAACATCTTGGGCATTTACTGTCCAAACAAACTCACCTTTATTGATAGGGTCGATGTGATGGATCTGCGTACCTACGTTTCCAGCAGGGTGCTTACCTGAAATCTTATTGATATCTACACCTTTAGCACCAGTAAAAGCAGCATCAGCTGGCATCTTACCATTCAGTGTTAAGTGCACTTTACCTGTTGTCAATTTCTTTAACGCTTCCAAACCTGCCTGGAACTCCTCCGATCTTCCATGTAGCACATAGTCGAGGTCCGGAGCCAAAGGTGAGCTATCAAATGCTGAAACGAAAATCGCTTTCGGCTCATTGTTTGGGTTTGCAACAACATCAATTGGACGCTGTCTAACCATCATCCAAAGACCAGCATCCAACATACGAGATTTCACTTCTTCCGAAGATAGATCTGCAGGGTTAGCCGCGTTTCCTGTTTCATATTCTATTTCCGGGTCAGCCGCGATCACAACTTCCATGATCTTTCTCTTCGCTCCACGCACAACTTCCTGAACTGTACCGCTCACGGGAGAAGCACATTTCACAGATTCATTGTATTTGTCGTAGAAAATTACGGTTCCGGCCTTCACCCTGTCACCTGCTTTTACGACCATTTTTGGTATTAGCAGATGAAAATCTGTGGGTTTAATGGATACAGTCTTAGGCATTTTAAACTCGGTTTTAACCTTGTTAGCTTCACCTACAAGACTGATATCCAGCCCTTTTCTAAGCTTTATCGTTCTTGACATGTATTAAAGCGTTTAAATAATACGGAGCAAAAATAAAAAATTCGACATCATATGTTTCTAAAGGCATTTGAGAAGATACCAACTCCAGTTAATTTAGAATCATTCTAAATTAAACTTTCACCCCATACGATTGCCAAATTATTACGTCTTTTAAGTAGTAAATACGAGTTAATTCTCATGACAACTTTAACAACAGCAGGAATAAAGATCAGTGTGATCACAAACTTCAGACAAGATTTATCTGAAGTAAATGATTTGCGCTTTTTCTTTAATTACCACATCTCCATGTCGAACGAGAACAACTTCCCGGTTCAGCTCATTTCCAGAGAATGGTACATTTTCGACTCATTGGGAGAGCCAAGAATCGTTACCGGACTCGGAGTAATTGGAGAGCAACCAATCCTGAAACCAAACGAGTCTTATGACTACGCTAGCGGGTGTGACCTCACGTCTGAGATTGGACTTATGAAAGGAATTTACAACTTCAAGAACATGCTGACAGGAGAAGAATTTCAAGTATTCGTTCCAACATTTAAGTTGGAATATCCAGGTAAGCTGAATTAGTCTTTGTAGATCAACCACCCCAAACCCAGCAGAACCGCCCCTGCAAGAAGTCCAGCTAACCATATATTAGAATCATTGCCTTCATCTTGTTGCTCTGCAACCTGGTAGATCGATATAATCTCATCCAGAAGCTGAGCGTCTTGCGCTCCTAAAGAATCCAATTCCATCTGTAGTTGCGCGAGTCTTTCACAATCCCCCTCAATCTGAAGGTTTTGACATCTAAAAGCAAATCCTTCCTTCACTGCTAATCTCTGTCGTGTCGATAATGCATGCGTTATCATCGAATCAATGTAATCTCTTGCCTTCTCACTTTCACCCATCGCAAAATAAAGTTGTGCAAGATTCTGGAGCCCTTCGCAAATAAGGCGATGATTATTAGCGTTTCGCCGTAAGATCAGAGCTTCTTTAAATAACACTTCCGCACTGTCAACTCTAGAATTGTAGAACTGTTCGATTGCGGCATTATTCAAAGCGTGAGACAATTGATTCAATGCACGACTTTTTCGGGCAAATTCAATGGACTTCTGCAGGTATTCACTTCTTAACAATGAATCATTTGTAGTCATATTGTAAAGGAATCCATAAGCATTGGATGTTGCTTCAAACCTTGAGAGCCTTAAAGCTTCATTCTTGAAGTGCATGCCCAGATTGATCGCTTTCACAGTGTCACCCTTAGCGGCATGCAGTTTAGCCAGGTTGAGCTCAGCTGCGAACCAGGCAGATTGATCTCCAGATTTCTTACCCGCATCTAACGCATATAAAAATGCTCTTTCGGCATCATCGATATCCCCTTCCATGAAATAAGAATTCCCCAGAGAAATCAAACATTCAGAGTAAAGCAAATAGTTTTCCATACTCAGAAAATGCCTTGCAGCTCCTAGCAAATGCTCCCGCCCTTTGTTGTGAATTCCATTCCAAATCTCGTAATCCCCTATTATACGGTAGGCAACAGCCTTTCCGAAATCATCACCTAACTCGCTAGCATCGTGCAACAATTCCGTCCCTATAACTTTTAGTGAATCAAGATTATTTGAGAGGTAATAATTCCAGAGATCAAGTGCTATTTCCGCTTTCAAAGCGACATCCTTCTCAGCGACAAAAGATTCATAATCTGTCTGCCTAGCGGAACATAGAAAAACATCAAAAAGCAATGCGAATATTAGCGTGAAACGTTTGATAGCAGTAGGGTTTTACGTTATGTAACCTGTGTAATTGCAAGGATAGCCAACTATGATTACATTTGCAAGAAAAAGAATTCCATGTCAAATGCATTTTTCAATGTTCCTATTGCAACGAATGAGCCAGTTCGTTCTTATGCACCAGGGACTACAGAACACACTAATCTGATCAACAAGTATAAAGAGATGTACAACCAAGCACCGATCGATGTGCCAATGTATATCAACGGAGAAAAAGTAACGACAAACGACAAAAAACCGATGTCACCTCCGCATGACCATAACAAAGTGCTAGGTCATTTCAATTACGGTACTGCTAGTCATGTTGAAGATGCGATTAATGCAGCTATGGCAGCAAGAGAAGAATGGGCAAACCTTCCTTGGAATGAACGTGCCGCTATCTTCTTGAGAGCTGCAGACCTTCTTGCTGGTCCTTTTAGAGACAAAATGAATGCAGCTACAATGCTTGCTCAGTCTAAAAATGTCTTCCAGGCAGAGATCGATGCGGCATGTGAGCTAATTGACTTCTTCAAGTTCAATGTACAGTACATGACTGAAGTTTATAAAAATCAACCAGAATCTCTCCCGGGAATCTGGAACAGAATGGAATACAGACCACTTGAAGGTTTTGTTTTCGCAATCACCCCTTTCAACTTCACGTCAATTTGCGCAAACTTATGCGCTGCGCCGGCAATGATGGGTAACGTTGTGGTTTGGAAGCCTGCTGAAACTCAAATGTACTCTGCACAGGTGATCATGGAGCTTTTCGAAGCGGCTGGTGTACCAAAAGGAGTGATCAATATGATCTCTGTTGACGGACCTGTTGCAGGTGACATTGTATTCAAACACAAAGATTTTGCCGGACTTCACTTCACAGGTTCAACTGGCGTTTTCCGTCACCTTTGGAAAGAGATCGGAGCGAATATTGAAAAATACAGAAGCTATCCAAGAATAGTTGGAGAAACTGGAGGTAAAGACTTTATCATGGTTCATCCTTCATCAGATGCTGCACAAGTAGCGACTGCCATGACAAGAGGTGCATTTGAATTCCAAGGACAAAAATGTTCAGCTGCATCACGTGCTTACATTCCAACTAACCTTTGGGCTGACGTAAAGAAAATTGTTATTGACCAAGTGAGCTCATTTAAAATGGGGTCACCTGAAGACACATCGAACTTCATTAACGCCGTGATCGACGAGCGTGCATTCGACAAGATCGCGGGATATATCGACTATATCAAGGAGCAAGACGATGCTGAGATCATTGTTGGTGGTAACTATGACAAATCAAAAGGTTACTTCATTGAGCCAACTGTAGTCGCTACCTCAAATCCTAAGTTCCGCACAATGTGTGAAGAGATCTTCGGACCTGTTCTTACTGTTCATGTCTATGATGAGAACAAGTTTGAGGAAACACTTGACCTAGTTGATCAAACTTCTGATTATGCGTTAACTGGTTCTATCTTCTCAAATGACAGATACGCTACTAATCTTGCTGTGAAGAAGCTTGAGAATGCTGCAGGTAACTTCTACATCAACGACAAGCCAACAGGTGCTGTTGTAGGACAGCAGCCATTTGGAGGAGCAAGAGGGTCAGGAACTAATGATAAAGCTGGAGCATCAATGAACTTGCTTCGTTGGGTTTCTGCTAGAACGATCAAAGAAACATTCGTTCCGGCTTCTGATTACAGATATCCATTCTTAGGGTAAGAAATCTTAAGACTAAAAAATAAAAAAGGGGGCAATTGCCCCCTTTTCTTTTATAGTTTCTTTTCTACTTCAGACATTTAAAATAGTCATACGGTTCCATACAATCATTACACTGGTAATGTGCTTTGCATGCCGTACTTCCGAACTGGCTAACCATACGTGTATTTGATGAACCACATTTTGGACAAGGAACATTTGTTGGTTCCGCAAAAAGGACACTTTTGTCAACCTCATCCTGAGGAGGTGCAATACCATACTCCAACAATTTCTGACGACCATTCTCAGTAATCCAGTCTGTCGTCCATGCCGGAGAAAGAACCAAGTCTACCTCCACATTTTCGATTCCTTTTTCATTGAGTTTTTCAACGATATCATCCTCGATACGCTTCATTGCGGGACAACCGCTATATGTTGGTGTGATCGTGACTTTGCACAGATCTCCATCAATGCTAACATTTCGGACGATACCAAGATCGTTGATCGTTAATACGGGAATCTCAGGATCACTAACCTCTTCGAGGTATTTCCATATTTGATTGATGTCTACCATTCCATGTTTGGGTAAGCGCGCTGCATATACTGCATCACAGAAAGCAAATGTCCTAAATGTTCAGAATGCTTTCCAACACGTCCACCATCAAATTGCCAGTTGTTATCCGGAATCGTCAATGTTGCTTCGGCAAGAACGCTCTTAACTAGCTCGTTCCAATTATCTTTCAAATCAGAAAGATCCGGGATTACTCCCGAAGCTTTCAATTCTTCATCAACTTCGTTTTCGAAGAAAAGTTCTCCGGTATATCTCCACAGCTCATTCAATGAATCCTGAACTCGCTCATGTGACTCTTCCGTTCCATCGCCTAGGCGAATCACCCACTCCGACGAATGCTTCAAGTGATATTTGGTCTCCTTCAATGACTTCTCTGCAATTGCCGCAAGGTGTTCATCTGACGAGTTGACGAGCTTTTCAAAAAGCAGTTTGCGATAAGCATCAAAGAAGAGCTGACGCATCATCGTCTTACCAAAATCTCCATTTTCCTGTTCGACCAGAAGTAGATTTTTATACTCTCTATCAATTCTTAAAAAGGCAATGTCATCTGCAGAACGGTCTTTCCCTTCCAATTCAGCGGCATACTCCAACAAGGTTGTTGCTTGCCCAATAAGGTCAAGTGCAATATTCGTTGTTGCGATATCCTCTTCAAGCACAGGACCGTGACCGCACCATTCCGAAAGGCGTTGACCAAGAATTAAACTGTCATCTCCAAGTCTTAGCACATATTCAAACAATGAATTACTCATATCTCAAATAATTACATGTGTTCGATACCATCCGGCACATCATAAAAAGTCGGGTGACGATAAACCTTATTGTTTGCAGGTTCGAAGAACGCGTCAGAATCCTTCGGATCACTTGCATATACATTCTTTGACTCAACCACCCAGATACTTACACCTTCTGATCTTCTCGTGTAAACATCACGGGCATTATCAATCGCCATTTCCTCATCAGCAGCTCTCAAGCTACCAACGTGTTTGTGGTTCAACCCTTGCTTACTTCTTATAAACACCTCCCAAAGAGGCCATTCTTTTTCTGCCATCGTTTTATTTTATGATGCTTTCTTTCTCATTTTACGTTTCTCAGCGTATGCATTTGCTGCCTCACGAACCCACTGTCCGTTTTCTTT
>JBMSGX010000015.1:0-20796 GCA_049416285.1 Crocinitomicaceae bacterium
TGTATGATTTCGAATTGGATAACCAAAAATCCTGGTTCGCTACAGATAGGGTTGGTGGCTCAATTCTAGTTGATGGTGGAACTTTTAGTATCAGAAGATCAATCATATCTAATCATGGTCAACTTGGAGGTTCATCTTCTTATGGAGCGGGAATTGGTGTTACAGGTGGAAACGTAACTGTAGAGGAAACTTCATTTTCTTTAAATGATGGGGATATAAGTAGGGCAACAGATCTTTTTAATGATGGAGGTACGGTTTCTGTGACGAATTGCACGTTCGCTTCGAGTGACCCCAAAATAGGCTCGGTAGCAGGTGCCCTTACCTTATCCCAATCAGGAAGCCCCTCATTCACGTTTGGTACGGGGTTATCATTTGTTGATACTGATGCACCAACGTATACGCCAAATCCAAATATCCCTATTTACACAGGCGATTGTGCTTCACAAATTACAAATCTCCCGGTCGAACTCACTTCCTTCGAAGGAAAGTGCATTAATAATGGAACAGAACTTACCTGGCAAACAGCCTCAGAATACAACAATGCTTATTTCGTATTGGAAAGAGCGGGAATAGACAGTCACTTTGAAGTGATAGAGAAATTACCGGGAAGCTTAAATTCATCAGACCTCCTAACCTACTACTACTCTGATGAGCATCCGAAGCTTGGGATAAACTACTATCGTTTGTCTCAAGTGGATGTGGATGGGAGGTCTGAAAGCTTCGAGCCGATCACCGTTTACAACAACTGTACTGCTGATGACCTGGTTGTAACGTATTTGGCAAAAGAAAACAGTCTGTATTTCTCCATGCAACTGGAAGAAGTTTTAAGTATAGCATTGCTCAATATGGCTGGACAGGTAGTTGAATATTTAGAGATCGATCCGCGTGATTCGATCAGTAAACTGCAATTGAAAAATCCACCAGGGATGGGAGTTTATATACTCAAGATAGATAGAGGTGGGATGATAGAAACAGGAAAAGTATTGATATCAAATTAGGATGAATCAGCAAGTCATTATTAACACAATAATTATTACTCAAACATAGGTTGAGGAAGGATTTTAGTAGCTAAGGTCTTCCTCTTTGGAAGGCCTTTTTTTATAACCAAAAACAAATAAAGTCATGTATTTCAATGAGAATTCGGTAGTGTTTTTAGATGGTGAATTTGTGAATGCAAATTCAGCAAAAGTTGGTTTGTACAACCAGACCATGCATTATGGAAACGGAGTGTTCGAGGGAATTCGTTCGTACGACACAGAAGATGGCGTAAGAATTTTCAAAGCTGCTGAGCATTATGAAAGGCTTCAATTCAGTGCTAAAGTGATGGGCATTGAGTTGAATTATTCAGTGGAGGAATTGGAGAAAATTACCTATCAGCTGTTAGATAAGAACGGATTGAAAGATGCATACATCCGCCCTTTGGTATATATGGGGGATAACATGTCGCTTCAAACGAATGATGATGTACACGTTGTGATCATGGTTTGGGAGTGGGGTAAATACTTAGGGGACGATATGCTTCGAGTAATGCTATCCTCTTTTCAGCGTCCGAACCCAAAGGCTTGCCATGTTGAAGCAAAGGTAGTTGGACACTATACGAATAGTATCCTGGCAACGAATGAAGCTAAACAAAAAGGATACGATGAGGCTTTGTTGACAGATCTGCACGGTTATGTGGCAGAGGGACCAGGAGCGAATTTCTTCATGGAGAAAGACGGTGTACTGGTAACGGCACCACTCGGAAATATACTTGCCGGAATAACGAGAGCGACGGTGCTTGAATTAGCTGAGGAACTGGATATAAAAGTTGAAGAGCGCTTATTCAAACCGGAAGAGATCTATGAAGCGGATGCTGCATTTTTCTGTGGTACTGCTGCTGAAGTTGTTGGGATCAAGCAATTCAATGATCACAAATTCACAATGGACTGGGAAGAAACGAACAGTGCTGTGATCCAGAAAAAATATAAGCGTCGCGTAGCGCACAATGAATATCAACATGTTTATCTGTAAGTCATGGAGTTGAATAAATACAGCAAAACAATAACGCAGGACGAAACCCAACCGGCAGCGCAGGCAATGCTTTACGGAATAGGGTTGACGGATGCGGATATGAAAAAGGCACAGGTGGGAATCGCCTCCACGGGCTACGAAGGGAACACCTGTAACATGCATTTGAATGCTATGGCATTGGATGTAAAAAAATCAGTTCAGGACCAGGATCTTGTTGGATTGGTATTTAATACGATCGGTGTTAGTGATGGCATCTCGAATGGAACCGATGGTATGAGATATTCACTAGTGTCCAGAGATGTTATAGCAGATTCAATGGAGACGGTAATGGGCGCGCAGTGGTATGATGCTATGATCGCAATGGTTGGCTGCGATAAGAATATGCCTGGTTCCCTTATCGCAATGGGTAGATTGAACCGCCCGTCAATAATGGTATTCGGAGGAACGATACATTCAGGAGAATGGAAAGGTGAGAAGCTCAATATCGTTTCAGCGTTCGAAGCATTAGGAAAGAAGTTCAGTGATTCGATCTCCGATGAAGACTTTAAGGGAGTAGTGAAGAATGCATGCCCGGGTGCCGGTGCTTGCGGAGGAATGTATACAGCAAATACAATGGCTTCTGCAATTGAAGCGTTGGGAATGAGTTTGCCTTATAGCTCTTCTAATCCGGCATTGAGTCCAGAGAAAAAAGCAGAGTGCGACTTGGCCGGACAAGCAATAAGAACCTTGCTTGAAAAGGACATAAAGCCAAGGGATATCATGACACGTGAGGCATTTGAAAATGCTGTTACGATCGTTACTGCGCTTGGAGGATCGACAAATGCAGTACTTCATCTTTTGGCGATGGCACATTCGGTAGGAGTTGAGCTTACAATGGATGACTTCCAGAGAATAGGAGATAAAACACCTGTCATAGGAGATTTAAAACCGAGTGGTAAATACTTGATGGAGGATCTGCATAATGTGGGCGGTGTCCCTGGGGTGATGAAGTATTTACTTGACTTGGGAATGCTCCACGGAGATTGCTTAACTGTTACCGGGAAAACACTCGAGGAGAATCTGAATGAGCTTCCATATTTAACGGCAAACCAACAGGTGATCCTACCGGTAACTTCACCTGTAAAACCTTCAGGTCACCTACAGATACTATATGGAAACTTAGCAGAAAGAGGTTCTGTAGCGAAGATCAGCGGCAAGGAAGGTGAGTTTTTCCAGGGACCTGCAAGAGTGTTCAATGATGAATATGAAGCAATAGATGGGATCAAAAGTGGTAAGGTTCAAAAAGGTGATGTGGTCGTGATCCGATATTGCGGTCCAAAAGGAGGTCCGGGAATGCCGGAAATGCTCAAGCCTACCTCGGCAATAATGGGAGCAGGTCTTGGAAAAGATGTGGCGTTGATAACAGATGGACGTTTTTCAGGCGGTACGCACGGTTTTGTTGTGGGACATGTTTCTCCAGAGGCTTTTGATGGCGGATTGATCGCCCTGGTAGAAGATGGAGATGTAGTAACCATAGATGCGGTCAACAATGAGTTGAATGTTGCGCTTACTGCGGAAGAATTAGCAAGTCGAAAAGAAAAATGGGAGCAGCCTAAACTGAAAGTGGAGCAGGGAGTATTGTGGAAGTACGCACAAACTGTTAGCTGCGCTTCGATAGGTTGTGTAACGGATAAATATTAAGTGATGAAAGGAGCAACAATAGTTATAGAAAGCTTATTGTCGGAAGGGGTAAATACTGTTTTTGGTTACCCGGGAGGAGCAATAATGCCGGTTTATGATGCTTTGTACGATTACAAGGAGCGCCTGGAGCATATCCTCGTTCGCCACGAACAGGGTGCGATCCATGCAGCGCAAGGTTATGCTAGAACATCTGGTGAGGTAGGTGTTTGTTTTGCAACATCTGGTCCTGGAGCAACCAATTTGATTACAGGACTGGCAGATGCAATGATCGATTCTACACCTGTAGTTTGTATAACCGGACAAGTACATAGTCATTTATTGGGAACAGACGCTTTTCAGGAAACGGACGTGATCGGAATATCTATGCCCGTTACGAAATGGAACATTCAAGTTACGAAGGCTGAAGATATAACAGAAGCCATAGCGCGCGCTTTCTATATTGCGAAGTCTGGAAGACCTGGCCCTGTATTGGTGGACATCACAAAGGACGCTCAATTTGGAGAGTCAGGATTTAATTATAAAAAGTGCACTTCAATAAGAAGTTATGTGCCCAAACCAAAGTTAGATGTAAAGCAACTCGATGCTGCGGCGAAGCTCTTGAACAATGCGAAAAAACCATACATGTTAGTTGGCCAGGGTGTATTGCTGTCTGAAGCGGAAGATGTATTACTTGCATTTGCAGAGAAGGCTGGTATCCCGGTAGCGTCTACGCTATTAGGATTGGGAGCATTCCCGGCTGATCACCCACTGTACGTTGGCTATTTGGGGATGCATGGTAATTATGCACCAAACCTTCAAACCAATGAGTGTGATGTGCTCTTGGCGGTTGGGATGCGTTTTGATGATAGGGTTACGGGAGATGTGAAGCGCTATGCAAAACAAGCAAAGGTAATCCATGTTGACATTGATAAAGCGGAGATCAATAAGATCGTTCAGGCTGAGGTGGGGATACATGGTGATGCCAGAGCTACACTAATGGAGCTTTTTAACCTTGTGGAGAAGAAAGAGCATAATAATTGGTTGCAGGAATTTAGACTTCTGGAAGAACAGGAGAAAAGTTTGGTCATGAACGAAGCAGTGAACCCAAGCACGTCTGAGCTAAGAATGGCTGAGGTTGTCAACATGATAACAGAGAAGGATAATGGGGATATGGTGGTCGTAACTGACGTTGGTCAGCATCAAATGGTTACGTCTCGCTATTTCCGCTTCAATCAAAAGAGATCAAATGTCACTTCAGGAGGTCTTGGGACGATGGGCTTTGGTCTACCTGCAGGAATTGGAGCTAAGCTCGGGGCGCCTCACAAGAAAGTCGTTGTTGTGATGGGTGATGGTGGTTATCAAATGACAATACAGGAGCTTGGAACGATCATGCAATTCGGTGTTGATGTTAAGCTGCTGGTATTAAACAACAATTTCCTCGGAATGGTGCGTCAATGGCAGCAAATGTTTTTCGATAGAAGATATTCTTTCACAGATATTCAAAATCCCGACTTCATAAAAATTGCAGCTGGATATGATATTTCGGGCGTTAAAGTGACAGAGCGAAATGAATTAGAAACTGCGATCGATAATTGGCTAAACAGCGATGGAGCTGCGCTGCTTGAAGTAGTGGTAGAAAAAGAAGACAATGTATTTCCAATGATGCCTACCGGAGCTTCTGTTTCGGAGGTGATGTTAACAGAATAGATTATGAAGGAGACATTTAACATATCCGTATTTACGGAAAACAGGATCGGAATATTGAACCGGATAACGATCATCTTCACGAGAAGATACCTTAATATCGACAGTATTACAGCATCAGAATGTGAGCTACCCGGGGTATACAGATATACGATCGTTCTGCAGACTGATGAGGATCAAGTGAAAAAAGTTGTTGGTCAGATCGAAAAGCAGGTAGATGTCCTTAAGGCCTTCTATCATAGAGATGAAGATGTCGTTCACCAGGAACTTTCGATGTTTAAATTGAGAACAGATGATTTTCTGAACCTCAAGAACAGAGAAAAAGTATTGAATGATCACAAGGCAAGAGTGGTAACACTGGAGAAAGACTTCATCATGATCGAACGAACAGGAACAGATGAAGAGATAGTTAAATTATTCAAGGAGTTAAATAAAGCAGGAGTATTGGAATTTGCCCGTTCAGGACGCGTTGCAATCTCAAAACCAATGAAATCATTGGAAGAATATTTAGTAGAGTTAGAACAAAGTAGATTTTAAAAAGTAAAGTTATGGCAACTATAGATTTTGGAGGAGTAAAGGAGAACGTAGTACTTAGAGAGGAGTTCTCACTGGAAAAAGCACAAACGGTATTAAGGGATAAAACCATCGCAGTTGTTGGGTATGGAGTTCAAGGTCCTGGACAGGCGTTAAATCTTCGTGAGAGTGGATTCAATGTGATCGTTGGACAGCGAAAAGGAGGAAAGAGCTGGGAGAAAGCCTTAAATGATGATTGGAAGGAAGGAGAAACACTTTTCGAGATCCAGGAAGCATGCAAGAAAGCAGATGTGATCATGTATTTATTGTCGGACGCCGGACAGATCGACTCATGGAATGTGGTAAAAGAAAACCTTACAGAAGGTAAGACACTCTATTTTTCACATGGATTCGGAGTTACATTTAATGAACAAACGGGTATAGTACCGCCATCAAATGTCGATGTCGTTCTGGTTGCTCCTAAGGGGTCAGGAACTTCACTAAGAAGACTTTTCTTACAAGGTCAGGGGTTAAATTCCAGCTATGCCGTTTATCAGGATTTTACTGGAAATGCAAAAGAAACAGCCCTTGCTCTGGGGATAGGAATAGGTTCAGGTTATCTCTTTGAAACTGATTTTAAGAAAGAAGTGCACTCTGACCTTACCGGAGAGCGTGGGATCCTTATGGGAGCGTTAGCAGGAATGTTTGAAGCACAGTACAACGTGCTTAGAAAGCACGGGCATTCTCCTTCGGAAGCATTTAATGAAACAGTTGAAGAATTGACTCAAAGTTTGATGCCGCTTGTTGCGGAAAACGGAATGGATTGGATGTATGCAAACACTTCTGTTACCGCTCAGCGCGGAGCACTGGATTGGAAAAATAAATTCAGAGATGCGGCATCACCTGTTTTTGAAGAGCTATATGACAGTGTAGTTTCAGGAAAGGAGGCAGCTCGAGTTATAACGGAGGGGTCAAAGCCTGATTACAGGGAAAAACTTGAGAAGGAGCTGGATGAAATAAAATCATCTGAGCTTTGGAAGGCAGGAGCAGCGGTGCGCCAGCTGCGACCAAAAGCGAATTAAGATGAAACTGGAAAGCGTAAATAAGGCAGCAGAAAATTTAAGGGGGGTTATAAAAAATACTCCCCTTGAAAAGAATGACCGGTTAAGCAAACTCTTCAATGCTACTGTATTATTGAAAAGAGAGGATCTTCAGGTTGTACGCTCTTATAAATTGAGAGGTGCGTATAACAAGATCTCGAAACTCACTAAGCCTCAGCGTTTTCATGGAGTGGTTTGTGCGAGTGCAGGAAATCATGCACAGGGAGTTGCTCTGGCATGTGCACTTCTTGAAATAAAGGGAGTTATCTATATGCCTGTCACAACTCCTAAGCAGAAGATCACACAGGTGGAGTTGTTCGCTAAGGGTTGGTGTGAAATAAGATTACACGGTGACACTTTCGATGATGCACAGGCGGCTGCACATGAGTTCTGTCGCGTGAATAAAGCAACCTTTGTACATCCATTTGATGATAAAGATGTAATCGCCGGACAAGGGACTGTTGGGTTGGAGATCTTGAAAGATACCAAAACGCATATTGATTACCTTGTTCTGCCAATTGGCGGAGGTGGTTTAGCGGCTGGAGTTCTAACGGTGTTTAAAGAGTTGAGCCCTAAAACGAAAATCATAGGCGTAGAACCTGCAGGAGCACGATCCATGCAATTAGCTTTGGATGAAGGACAGCCTACTGAAGTGCCTGTAATTGATAAGTTCGTTGACGGTGCAGCGGTTAAGAAGGTGGGAGAAAACAACTTTGAAATTTGTAAAGATTCACTAGACAGAGTTGTTGCTGTGCCGGAAGGAAAAGTCTGTTCTACGATACTAGAGCTTTATAACAATGACGCAATGGTCGTTGAGCCTGCTGGCGTACTGGCAATCGCTGCGTTGGATCAGTTGAAAGATGAAGTGAAAGACAGTTCTGTGGTATGCGTTGTGAGTGGCGGTAATAATGACATCAACCGTACAGAAGAAATTCGTGAAAAGGCGCTTTTATATGAAGGCAAAAAGCACTATTTCGTGATCGAGTTCCCGCAGAGACCGGGTGCGTTAAAAGAATTTGTTTCTGACGTGTTGGGCGAAAAAGATGACATCACTCATTTTCAATTTACCAAGCGAAACAATAAGGAGAATGGTCCTGCAGTTGTAGGAGTTGAGCTATCAACAAATGAAGATCTGGAAACACTGAAAGCTAATTTGAACAGAAAGAAGTTTGGGTTCACTTATTTAAATGATGATACCCTTCTCTTCAATCAGCTGGTAGGTTAATCCGTATTTCGTATTTTTAGCTTCGTGAATCGAAGAACTATAAATGCTGTTGTTGTCCTGGGAATTCTTTCTTTGGCGAGTATCCTGTTGATACAAATGATCTCGATCAACAAAACGGCTGCTATTCAAGAGAACAGCGTCATCATCCAGCAACGCGAGGATAGTTTGAATATGATCCATTTCAAGGATCAGGCGTACATGGCTTTGAGAGATGTTTTGACGCAGATACAGATCAATACTTCGGACAGTTCAGATGTTTTTCAGGCGGTGCAGCAGATCGATACGAATTATTTCAAGGTTGATTTTAACACAGATCTAACTTCTTTTCAGTTGGAAACATGGCTGAAGCGTGAGTTCTATAATCAAAACCTTCATCACGACTTTGCTTACTCGATCTATGACTGTTTTGACAGTGTTACTACCTATAGTTATTTGGTCCGGTATTCTGGTACAGAATTCATAGCCGACAGTTCCGCTCAAATTGAACGTCCCGAGTTTGAGTTCGAGAATATGGATCATTACTTTACGGTCTATTTTCCGAATACGCAGTTCGGTAACGCAAGAGTTGAGACAGAAGGAGGGTATTCGCCATACACGTATTTGATCGTTATCGTGCTGCTTGTTTTGTTGTTTTTTGGTTACGCCATGGTTGTTATATTCAGACAGAAAAGACTTTCGGAAGTCAAGACCGATTTCATAAATAATATGACTCATGAGTTGAAAACACCAATTTCAACCATTGGACTTTCAGCTGAGATGATCCTTAGGACAGACTTTAAAGACGATCCGGATAAATTGAAGCAGTATGCTAGCTTGATCTTTAAAGAGAATAAACGTCTTGAGAATCAGGTAGAGCGGGTATTGAATGTTGCAAAACTGGATAAAGAAAAGATCTCCCTGAAGAAAGAGTCCGTTAATATTCATGAGCTTCTGGAGGAGGCGAAAGACAACTTCGAATTTAACTCTAGTGAGAAAGGCGGAAAATTCGAGCTTGATTTGAAAGCAGAGAGCTGCTCTATTAATGTTGATCCCGTGCATATCACTAATGTAGTTTATAACCTGATCGATAATGCTGTGAAGTACTGCGAAACTGAACCTTTGATCAAAGTTCGGTCATGGAATGAAAAAGGGCAGTTTATCTTTGAGATCGAAGACAATGGAATTGGTATCAAACGCGAGAACATCAAAATGATCTTCGATAAGTTTTATCGTGTTCCAACGGGTAATTTACACAATGTAAAAGGCTTCGGACTTGGGTTATATTACGTGAAACTGATCATAGAAGAACACGACGGTGCCATCAATGTGAAAAGTACCCTCGGAAAAGGCACTACCTTTACCATTAAACTTCCGGTAAATTAATCGCGCTTTAATTCAGCCATGGGCTGAGGGTATAAACCGTCTCGTGAAATCGTTCTTCCACGCTTGTGCACCATGATTCTTTCATTAGCCAGCTGTCCGTCGATCACAGCATTTAACAAGTAATACTTGTTCGCTTCAAACATCACGGTGTAGGTTCCTTGAAATTTGTTCTGCCCGATCTTAAAAAAAACGGAATCCTTCTCGATCTGTATGGAAATTGGGGTTGCAGTTACTTCAACAATGTTGTCGCCGACATCCATGTTATAGCTTGGAACGATCCCTGAATAGGATTTCATGTACTTACGCTTGAGAGGCACCTCTTTCTGTCCATAGGACATTAATGGAAGTGCAAGCGCGAATATGAAGATCAGTTTCTGCATCATTACGAAGATATCAAATTTTCCAGAGTGCTCCCAATGCTCCAAATTATCAACATTTTGACCACTTACGAACATTCGAACAAAAGTTATTCCCAAATCTTATAATTTCGAAGATTGAGCAAAACTATTTCGATGGAACAGTACCACAAACTACTTCAACACATACTGGATAACGGATCAAGAAAAGAGGATAGAACAGGGACAGGAACGATTTCCGTATTTGGATACCAGATGCGTTTTGACCTGTCGGAAGGGTTCCCATGTGTAACTACTAAAAAGCTGCACTTAAGATCCATTATTCATGAGCTTTTATGGTTTATCGCAGGTGATACCAATATCAAGTATTTGAAAGAGAATAAAGTCTCTATTTGGGATGAGTGGGCTGATGAAAACGGAGATCTAGGTCCGGTTTACGGATATCAATGGAGAAACTGGCCAGACGGACATGGTGGCACAATTGATCAGATCAAGAAGCTGGTAGACGGGTTAAAAAATAATCCGGATTCAAGAAGACATATCGTTTCTGCATGGAATGTTGCGGATGTTGATAATATGGCATTGCCTCCTTGTCACACGATGTTCCAGTTTTACGTTGCTGATGGTAAATTGAGCTGCCAATTGTACCAGCGAAGTGCAGATACATTCTTAGGTGTTCCGTTTAACATTGCTTCGTACGCATTGTTTACAATGATGCTCGCTCAAGTTGTTGGATTGGAGCCGGGAGAATTTGTACATACATTCGGAGATGCGCACTTGTATACGAACCACCTAGAGCAGGCCGAACTTCAGCTGTCAAGAGATTGTAGGCCACTTCCGACAATGAAGATCAATCCTGAGGTGAAGGATATCTTTAGCTTCAAATATGAAGATTTTGAATTGGTGAATTACGATCCACACCCGCATATAAAAGCTGCCGTTGCTGTTTAATTAGGATTATGAAAGTTTCTCTTATTGTAGCTGTTGATGCCGAAGGCGGAATAGGTAGGGATAACGACCTTATGTGGCATCTTCCTGAAGATATGAAGTTCTTTAAAGAGAAGACTTCGGGTCAGATTGTTGTGATGGGTAGAAAGAATTATGAGTCTATTCCAGAAAGATTTAGACCGTTACCCAAAAGAGAGAATGTTGTTCTAACGCGTAATGAGGCTTTTCAAGCAGAAGGATGTAAGGTCTTTCATTCATTGAACGAGTGTTTGATCGCTTACGAAAATGAAGAAGAACGTACGGTGTTTGTTATTGGTGGCGGAGAGATCTATCGCCTTGCACTGGAAGAAAATGTAGTGGATGAGATGTTCATCACACACATTAATAAAGCATATGGTGCTGACACCTTTTTCCCACAATTCGATGAGTCGAAATGGGAAGTGTCGAACCTATTCGAACAGCCTGTTGATGAAAGGCATGATGCTTCATTCACTGTGAAGCAATATTTGAAAAAATGAAACTCTGTATAGCTGAGAAACCAAGTGTGGCAAAAGATCTTGCCGAAGTACTCGGTGCCGCTCAAAGGCACGACGGGTATTACGAGGGTAATGGCTATTACGTTTCCTGGACCTTTGGTCATTTATGTACGCTGAAGGAACCGCATGATTACCGCGAGAACTGGAAATACTGGAAGTTGGAGGACTTACCCATTGTACCTGAGAAGTTTGAGATCAAGTTGATCGACAACTCAGGCGTTAAAAAGCAGTTCCACGTAATTGAGCAGCTGGTAACTAAGGTAGATGAAGTCATAAACTGTGGGGATGCCGGCCAGGAAGGAGAGCTCATTCAGCGATGGGTGTTGCTCAAGGCAAAATGTAAGGTGCCGATCAAAAGATTGTGGATCTCTTCACTTACTGAGGAGGCCATTCGAGAAGGTT
The DNA here is from genome assembly GCA_049416285.1 of Crocinitomicaceae bacterium. Classification (GTDB taxonomy): domain Bacteria; phylum Bacteroidota; class Bacteroidia; order Flavobacteriales_D; family Crocinitomicaceae; genus UBA4466. The sequence goes on from JBMSGX010000015.1 coordinate 11,816, forward strand.
TTCAAAAGTTAAAAGAAGGATCCGATTACGACAATCTATACAAGGCGGGAAGTGCAAGAGCGATCGGTGACTGGATGCTTGGGATCAATGGGACACGACTCTTCACAAAGAAGTTTGGAAGGGGTAAAACAACCTTGTCCATTGGTCGCGTGCAGACGCCAACCTTAGCGATGATCGTTGAGCGTCAGAAGGAGATTAATGCATTCGTTTCAGAAACGTACTGGGAACTAAAGACCGTTTATAAGGAAACGGAATTCAGCTGTCAAATAGACCGACTAAAGACGAAGGATCGGGCTGATAAAGGATTGGAATATCTGAAACAGCACGAATTCAGGATAGAAAGCTACGAACAGAAGGAAGGAAAGGAAGGAAATCCTAAATTGTATGATTTGACTTCATTGCAGGTAGATGCCAACCAGAAGTTCGGTTTCTCCGCGGAGGATACCTTGAAGTATGTGCAGTCACTTTATGAGAAGAAGCTGGTAACATATCCAAGGGTAGATACAACATACCTGCCATCGGATATTCACCCGAAAGTTCCGAATATCTTAAGAGGACTTGCGTATTATTCCAGATTCACAGAAAGCCTGCTCGCCAAACCAATTCCAAAGCTGAAGTCTGTTTTTGATGATAAAAAGGTAACGGATCACCATGCCATAATTCCAACTGGAGTTCAACCATCCGGAATCACTCCGGAGGAGCAAAAGATCTACGATCGAATTGCTAAAAGATTCATTGCTGCTTTTTATCCAACCTGCACTGTTTCAAATACAACGGTCATTGGTAAGGTCGATGCTCTTGAGTTTAAGGCGACAGGTAAACAGATTATTGAGCCGGGATGGCGTGAAATATATGCTACAGATAAACCTTCCAAAAAAGATGATGACAAGATCATGCCATCGTTCGAAGAAGGCGAGAGTGGACCACATGAACCGTTTATTCATGAAGGAAAGACATCACCACCAAAGTATTACACGGAAGCAACATTGCTGAGAGCAATGGAGACAGCGGGCAAGCAGGTGGATAATGATGAGATGCGGGAGTTGATGAAAGATAACGGAATTGGACGTCCGTCAACACGAGCGAATATTATTGAAACGCTTTTCCGAAGAAGGTACATCGAAAAGAAAAAGAAAAATATACTCGCAACGGATACTGGAATGGCATTGGTTGATACAATACAAAATGAGCTGCTTAAAAGTCCCGCATTGACAGGGCAGTGGGAGCGTAAGCTCAGGCTCATGGAGAAAGGAGAGTATCAGATCGACGTTTTTAAAAATGAGTTGTATAAGATGGTACGTGAGCTCACAGATGAGGTGATCTTCAATCAACCCGCGGTATTGAATTACACATCTGTCCCAACTGTAGCTGCAAAACCAAAACGCAAAAAAGTCGATGTTGATTTTGGAGCGTTAAAATGTCCTAAATGTAAGACTGCAGATCTGATCAAGGGTAAAACTGCAGTTGGATGTTCGAATTACAAAGTATGCGACTTTATGCTGCCATTCGAATTGATGGGTAAAAAACTCACGGATAAGCAGCTGTACAGTGTTTTGGAGAAAGGCAGATCTACAAGGATCAAAGGTATACAGCTGAACGGTTCAGATAAAAAGGATGGTTACTTCGTCTTGGATGAATCGTTAAACATCACTTTCGAGGAAGCATGATGAGTTCGCGGTTTGTGATCATATCGATCGTATTTATTTCGCTGTTTTCCTGTCAGACAAATGAAGCACCCGAAGTTAATTTAGAGTTGAATGCGACTAGAGTTCCATTAGGGGATTCTACTGTTTTTTTGATTTCCAGCTTGAATACAAACGGTTCAATTCTTCTTTTGAACGTTCATGAAAATGAACAAACTGCGATTAAGACGATGATAAGCAGAGGGTGGAAGGATAGTCTTCCGTTTTTGTTTTTGCATCAAAGGGAACAAAGGAGGATATTTTTTAAGGTGAATGATACACTGCATTCTATTGATCCTAATCGTATGTTCACGACACGAGGGATTCGAAATACGTTAATGGATTCCATGTTCTACACTCAAATTGGTCAGAGAAAAGCTGAAATATTGGCCGAAGCAGTGCTTAAAAGAATTGAAAACAGGTCATGGATCGTCACAATGCATAACAATACGCAGGATAATTATTCGATCTTAAGTTATGTTGAAGGCGGAGATGAAGCCATGAATGCGGAGGAAGTCGTACTCCACAAAAATGAGGATCCAGATGATTTTATCTTAACCACTAACAGAGAACTTTTTGTTCGGTTGAAAAGTACGGGAGTGAACGTCGTGCTTCAAGCAAAAAATCCATTAGATGATGGTTCGTTGAGTGTTTATTGCGAGCAGAATAATATTCCTTACGTGAATATCGAAGCACAACACGGACATTTGGAAAAACAGATGCAGTTACTCGATCTAGTATTAAAAACCATTGAAAAACCAATACGGCAATCGCTGAATTAGTGAACACCAATAAGAATTACTAATTTTGCACCTTTGATTTACTATGGCTGACACACGATATAACCTTCGAGGAGTTTCTGCGGGAAAAGAGGATGTTCACAATGCGATCAAGAACGTCGATAAAGGATTGTTTCCTAAAGCATTTTGTAAGATTGTTCCGGATCATTTAACGGGTGATGATAAATACTGTGTAGTAATGCACGCAGATGGCGCAGGAACTAAATCGTCGTTGGCTTACATGTATTGGAAAGAGACAGGTGATCTCGGTGTTTGGAAAGGTATTGCACAGGATGCACTGATCATGAATATTGATGATCTTTTATGTGTCGGAGCAACTGATAACATCTTACTTTCTTCAACGATCGGTAGAAATAAAAACCTTGTTCCTGGAGAAGTAATTTCCGCTATCATCAACGGAACAGAGGAGCTACTTGAGGACTTAAGATCTCAAGGAATTGGAATCCACTCAACAGGAGGTGAAACAGCAGATGTTGGTGATCTTGTAAGAACGATCATCGTGGATTCAACTGTGGTTTGTCGCATGAAACGTGAAGATGTGATTTCAAATCACACGATTCAGCCGGGCGATGTGATTGTTGGTATGGCCTCTTTTGGCCAGGCGACTTATGAGACAGAGTACAATGGTGGAATGGGAAGTAACGGACTTACTTCTGCACGACATGATGTATTCAATAAGGAGCTTTCAACGAAATATCCGGAAAGCTTTGATCCATCAGTACCGAATGATTTGGTTTATTCAGGTTCAAAAGGTCTTACGGAAGGCACCGGTACTGAATTGGATGCAGGTAAGCTTGTGTTAAGTCCAACAAGGACGTATGCGCCGATCATTAAAAAAATCCTTGACAATCACAGGGCGGATATACACGGTATGGTTCACTGTTCAGGAGGTGCTCAAACTAAAGTGTTACACTTTGTAGATGATGTTCATGTGATCAAAGACGATCTGTTCGATATTCCGCCTTTATTTGAATTGATCCAGAAGGAATCGGGAACGGATTGGAAGGAAATGTACAAGGTGTTCAATATGGGACACAGAATGGAGGTTTATGTTTCTCCTGAGGTCGCAGAAAGCATCATAGAGATCTCAAAATCATTCAACGTAGATGCGAAGATCGTTGGGCGCGTTGAGGAAAGCAATACTAAGAGACTTACGATCAAATCACCGTATGGTGAGTTCGAATACGAATAACAATGAATGATCTTTTACAGAAATTAGAAGCGATCCACTTTCGTTTTCAAGAAGTTGGTAAGCTGATCGTCGATCCTGACATCATCGCTGACATGAAGCGATATGTCAAGTTGAATAAGGAATACAAAGACCTTGAAGAGATCGACAAAGTATATCATGAGTATAAGACTGTGATAGAGAATATTGCTTCAACAAGAGAGATGCTTGAAGTGGAAACGGATCCTGAAATGAGGGAGATGGCCAAGATGGAGCTGGATGAGCTTGAGACGAAGCGTCCCGAAATGGAAGAGGACATCAAGTTTATGCTGATTCCAAAAGATCCGGAAGATGAAAAGAGTGCAATTGTAGAATTGCGTGCAGGAACTGGTGGTGATGAATCGTGCATTTTCGTTGAGGATTGTTTCCGTATGTATACAATGTTCTTTAAGGAGAAAGGTTGGTCTTACGAGGTGATCAATTCGAATGAAGGAGGGACTAAGGGATACCGAGAATTAACGATGAATGTTGAAGGTCCCGGAGTATATGGAGAGCTGAAGTTTGAATCTGGGGTGCATCGAGTACAGCGAGTTCCTGAGACAGAGTCACAAGGACGTGTGCACACATCTGCGATCACAGTTGCGGTGCTTCCTGAGGCAGAAGAAGTAGACTTTGAATTGAATATGTCTGATGTCCGCAGGGATACATATCGAGCATCTGGAGCAGGAGGTCAGCACGTTAACAAGACTGAATCAGCAATCCGATTAACACACATTCCAACAGGTGTTGTTGCGGAGTGTCAGGACGGACGTTCGCAACACAAAAACTTGGAGAAAGCGATCTCAATGCTACGTTCGAGATTATACCAGATCGAATTGGAAAAGGTACAGGCAGAACGAGCGGCTCATAGAAAATCACTGGTGTCCACTGGTGACAGGTCTGCGAAGATCAGGACATACAACTATCCGCAAGGACGTATCACAGATCACAGAATCAACAAGACAATGTACAACTTGTCTTCGTTCATGAATGGAGATATTCAGGAAATGATCGACTCACTGAAGATGGCAGAAAATGCTGAAAAACTTAAAGAAGGAGAAGGAGCAGTATGACAAGACAGCAACTCATCGAACAAATAAAATTAAAGCGCTCTTTCCTTTGCGTTGGTTTGGATACAGATCTCAAAAAGATCCCACAGCATTTATTGGATTCGGAAGATCCTATTTTCGAGTTTAATAAAGCGATAATTGATGCAACGAAAGATTACTGCGTAGCTTATAAGCCGAATATTGCGTTTTACGAATGCCTTGGACCCAAAGGATGGGACTCGTTGAAAAAGACATTGGACTACATTCCAAAAGATATATTTACAATTGCAGATGCGAAAAGAGGAGATATCGGAAATACATCTAGATACTACGCAAACACCTTCTTTGACTATTTGCAAGCCGATTCGGTAACGGTTGCCCCTTACATGGGTGAGGATAGCGTAACTCCTTTTTTAGAACATGAAAACAAATGGGTAATTCTATTGGCTCTAACCTCTAATAAGGGAGCTTTGAACTTTCAGTTCATTAAAGACGGTAGCGGACAGGAGCTCTATAAAAAAGTACTTACGAAATCCGCTGAATGGGGAAGCCCTGACAACCTAATGTATGTTGTCGGTGCTACGCGTGCTGAAGGAATTGGTGAGGTAAGAAAACTGGTTCCGGATCACTTTTTCTTGGTGCCTGGTGTAGGTGCACAAGGTGGTTCATTGGAAGATGTAACGAATTACGGTTGGAATAATGACTGTGGTTTATTGGTGAATTCATCACGTGGTATTATCTATGCTTCACAAGGCGATGACTTTGCAGAAGCCGCAGCAGGAGCAGCTCATACGCTACAGCTTCAAATGAAGGAAATTCTGGATGCCAAAGGATTCTAAGTTTTAGGATTATTGAGATCTTTTCCCTAACTTTCTTAGACCTAAGACGCACAATTTGAAAAGGTTATCTAAGTTTCATCTTTCGCTGATAATAGGATTGATCCTTATCAACGTATTCACGTTTTTGATTTTCTTCCGTTAATCAAGAGTTTTACGGATTACAGTTATCACAATACATCGGCTCTTCTTGTTCCCTTCCGTGGGGATGGTATTCTTTGCGCGTAAAATCACATTTCACACATCCATGAATAACATAAAGTGTAGATCTGGTCGGAAAAGCGCATTGCGAGCAGGGTAGCCCCTTTTTATAATCCACTGCGCTAAAACCTGGAGTATTACAATTTGGACAGACTGAATTTACCTTGTTGATAAGGTCAATGGTTGCTTCTTCAATGACCTTCATTCGGGTGGGATTATGCAAAGCACGCATATCCGTTTCCACTACCAGTTCTTCATGATTCTTGAGTAGATTTTGCAGTCTTTCCGTCAAATCGCCCCAGTTTCTAAAGTCTTTCATGATTGTGCCATCTACAGGTGCTTTAATGATAAGATTATGTGACGGAAATTTTTTCTCACTCGCGAACTCTTCGAGTTCCGTAAGATTTTTGATTTTACGAGAGCCGAAATTTAGGTTCATAGATAACTTTCTCCCAACTATTTTAATGTCGTTTTTTATATCAAGGAGCATTACCAATTCATCATCAGCTTGAGCAAAAGGAATAAAAGGGTGAGCCCCGAAAGATCCTTCACTGGCAACAGCCAAGCTGCAATTAGTTAGTTTAATTGCAGCTTCGCATTTCTTTCTAAGCGTTTCTAATGGTGAATGGGAGCGTTCAATTTCACCGCTGAATGTGCCGAACTGATCGGAATTAAAGTTTTCCGGAAGTTCACACCTTACATGGAGATGTTTTACGAGTAGAGGCGCAATGACCTCTTCCTTTTGATGTGCCGTGGCAATTACAAGCCTCCTTCCTTTGAACATCCCTTAGCTCGTCATTGATAGAATAATTGCGTTGTAGATAGGAATTCCGATCATCACGTTTATAGGGAAGGTAATTCCAAGCGCCATTGGAAGGTAAAGGCTTGGATTAGCTTCCGGCACCGCCTGCTTCATCGCTGCAGGTACGGCAATATAGGAGGCACTGGCTCCAAGAATGGCGAACAGAAGTTGATTCCCCGCCGATTCCGTCAACTGCATGCTGATCATAAGAGCAATAAATCCTCCGAAGAATGGCATGAGCGATGAAAACAGAAAAGGGTAAACACCCTTCTTCACAATGACTGAAAGTTGTTTTCCACTGGTGATCCCCATGTCAAGCAGAAATACAGCCAGGAATCCTTTAAATATGTCTGTGGTAAAAGGTTTAATTCCTTCCGCTTGTTTTTCTGAAGCTAGAAACCCGATGAACAAGCTGCCGATGATCAAAAGAACACTTCCATTTGTAAAGGAATGCCATATGATTCCGCCAATTCCCGATTTTTTATTTTCGTTTGATTTACGGAAATAATTGATCAGTAGTATTCCGACGATGATAGCCGGAGCTTCCATCAATGCCATTACGGCGATCATGTGTCCACTGTAAGCTACGCCTTCAAAGTCAAGGAATGATGTTGCCGTGACAAAGGTTACTGCGCTTACAGAGCCATAGGATGCTGCAATTGCTCCCGAGTTGGCTACACTGAATTTTCTTTTGAGTATAAAAAAGGCGACCAGCGGAATCATTATCGCAAGAAATAACCCCAAAAAAAGACTAAGGAAAACTTCCGTTGATAGTCCACTGTGCGAAAGTTCTTGGCCGCCTTTGAATCCGATCGATAAGAGAAGGTAGATCGAAATGAACTTTGAACTGCTCTCGGGGATGCAGAGATCACTTTTAAATTGAACTGCAAATATTCCCAATAAAAAGAAGAGCAGAGCCGGGTTGGTTAAATTTTCCAATAAGGCTTGAACCTCCATATCTACTCTGAGATTTTAATAGTAAGCGTGCGCTCGTAGGAGATGTTCTTGCCCTGTTCCTCAGCTCGAAGTGCTAGACTGTGAAGTGCTAGACCCGGTATATTTTGAATCTTCACTTCATTTTCCGATACCCAGTCTTCATCTGATAGTTCCATCCCCTTCGATTTAAAATAATCCGTAACAAATTGTTTAAGCTCAGATGAGTTACTCGAAGAGTTCGATTTACCCGACATAGGATTGGCATGATAGAACTCTTGGTTCACATTAATAGAAATTTCGTTGTTGGATTTTACACCTCCTTCGGAAACAAAAGCTTCCTGATTCGTTGAGGATCTTTCATTGTTTTGTAAGTACGTCATAACACAAGATTTTTTTTGCGAAGTTCAGAACTATTAATCATTAATTTTTATTTATTTTTATAATGTAAAGCATTAAATAAGGTTTATGAACTATACACTTCATCAATTACGAATCTTCCTGAAAGTCGCAGAGCTAGGGAGTATCACGAAGGCATCAGAACAGCTTCATTTAACACAACCGGCTGTATCTATCCAGCTAAAAAAATTACAAGAGCAATTCGATATTCCATTAACAGAGGTAATTGGAAGGAAACTGTATGTTACAGATTTTGGTAGAGAAATTGCTGCTAGAAGTCAAAGGATACTCGATGAAGTGGATGGCATAAAATTCACGATCGACCAGTACAAAGGGAAGCTTTCAGGTAAGATTAAAATTTCTGTCGTATCGACTGGTAAATACGTGATACCTTATTTCTTAAAGCGATTTATGGATCAGTATCCCGCAGTTGATATTTCAATTGATGTATCTAACAGAAATAGAGTCATCGAAGGAGTTCATAAGAATGAAAGCGACTTCTCATTGGTGTCGATAATGCCGGAAGGGATAGAGGTTGAACGCATTGAGCTTATGGAAAATAAGTTAATTCTTGCGTGTGGTGCTGATTCGAAAGACGTAGTAAAAACCCCTAAGGATCTCGAGAATGTCACTTTGTTATTCAGGGAAGATGGATCAGCAACTCGTCGTCAGATGGAAATGTATTTGGAACAGAATAATGTGTCTGTGAATAAATCAATGGAATTAGTTTCCAATGAGGCTGTGAAACAGGCTGTGAACGCTGGTTTGGGCTATTCCATAATGCCGTTGATTGGGCTGAAGTCATCCTTAGTGAACAAGAGTATTAAGATTGTTCCATTGAAAGGATTACCCATCACAACCAGATGGAATTTGATCTACAGTAAGGGGAAAAAGCTTACACCTGCACAACAAGCACTTATTGATTTCATCGAGGAATCGAAAGAGAAGATCTTACTAGACACTTTCGATTGGGTGAGTGATTATCTGAAATAAAAAAAGCTCCATCTAATGATGAAGCTTTTGTTGTCCCACTAGGGCTCGAACCTAGACTCTTCTGAACCAAAATCAGACG
>JBMSGX010000016.1:0-19914 GCA_049416285.1 Crocinitomicaceae bacterium
TTAGTGAAGGGCGATGTATCAGTGTATCAAATTCATTCACTCCATCTAACGCAGGGCTTGCGACGTATAGTTGGGATTTTGGAGATGGAAACACTTCAAGTATTGCTAATCCAGTGAATGACTACGCTTCAGCAGACACTTATGCGATCAGATTGGATGTTGTAGGAGATAATGGGTGTACCAATTATGTGGAAGAAGAGATCACAATCTATGAGGAACCACCTCTCCCTACCTTTACCCTTTCCTCGGACTTAGCTTGCGAAGAGAATGAAATTGTATTTAATAATACAACGGATGATAAAAGCTATAATGGTGGGTTAACATATGAATGGGAGTTTAGCGGTATAGACTCAGTGATAACACAAACATCACCAACGATCAATTTCTCAAACCCCGGAGAGAAAATTATTAGCCTAAAAAGTAAAATTCCCGGATGTGAATCTGAAGCGGTAACGGATACGCTTATGATTACAGCATTACCTGTGACCAACTTTTCAGCGAGCCTTTCGTGTGAAGGAACTGAAACAACCTTTTCCAATTTATCTGATGATGCAAACTACACCTGGTATTATGGAGATGGTTTTCAAAGCAATGAAGTTTCACCACAGTATCTGTATGAAAATGCAGGATTATACGAAGTGAAACTAGTGGCGGAAAATTCCTTAGGATGCATCAATACCTCAACTGAAGAAATTCGAGTCGCTTCAATTCCTACAGCAGCTTTTGACTTTGACTTGATATGTGCGAATGAAACGGTACAAATACGCGACTTATCAAGTGCAGCAAATGCTGATATCATAGCCTGGGAATGGGTGGTAGGTGATTCAGTGATCTCTACGGAGTCTTCCCCTATGTTATCGTTCCCTTCGGCAGGAGAAGTTCAGTTGGAGCAACGCGTATTCAGTTCAGCGGGATGTGAACAATCGATAGTAAAGACAATAAGAATTTTGGAACCGCCTACTCCTCGGATAACGTACGAGCAACGGTGTATTGGAGATGAATTTATTTTTGCCGTAGGTGATAGCGCGTCTGAATATGTTGAAGCAAATTGGTTGGTGGATGGCGTGTTGACATCATCAGGAGATACGTTAAGGCAGGTGTTCGATCAGGTGGATACCGTGACCATTGGACTGACATTGATAAATAATAATTTATGCAATGTGACCTATGAAGAACAAGTCATCATTCCTGAACCACCTGATCTGGATTTCTTAGTTGATGACATCTGTCAACATGAGTTTTTCTCCGTTGCTAATCTGTCGTCATCGAATTCCGATCCTATACTTTCCCAGACTTGGTATTTAAATGATCTCGAGATCGGACAAGGTAATGAAGTGAGCAGGATGCTGAGTGATCCAGGGGAGCAATCGATCACCCTGGCAGTCACCACTGTTTCAGGCTGCAGCTATGAGTTGACGAAAGACTTTTCTGTGAATGTTGCTCCAGTTGTAGATTTCAGCTTGTCTGCAGACTTTGGGGTACCGGGGTCAGTAATTACATTGATCGATCAGACGAGCTTCGCAGACAGTGCCTTTTGGGTGGTGGATCTGGACACCTTACATGCTTCGGGGCAGGATACCGACTACCAGTTTTTGGAACCCGGGTTTTTCGCTGTTGAGAGAGTTGCACTAACAGACGCCGGATGTGAGTCCAGTGATGCACGTGAAGTGATCATTGCGGAACCGAGTATCGACCTCTCCTTGCAATCTTTGCAATTGATTGACAATGGGGATGGCTTTGGGTCCTTGTTTGCTGAAGTAATCAACCGGAGCAACCTTCCGATAGAAACCGTTTCGTTTAATATTTCTTTTGATAATGGTTTATCCCTCAAGGAGGACCGATCACAGGTGTTAGCGATCAATCAAGCCAATACGTACAGTTTGGAAACGCAAATACCATTGACAAATCAGATCAAGTCGATATGCGTAGCTGTTGACAGCAACTATGGTACCCAGGATATTCAACCTTTTGATAACAAGGAATGCATCACCCTTGAAGAAGATAAAATTGTCTTCAATGCACCTTATCCGAATCCCGCCGTTACTCAACTGACCGTTCCAATGGTATTACCAGAAAACAGTCAAGTTCAATTCGAGCTGCTGCACATTTCAGGTAAGATCGCAATTAGCAGGTCTTTTGAAACAGAGAAACAGGGTCTGACAACTTTTTTGCTGGAATTAGACAATGTGGAAGCAGGAATGTACTTTTTGAGGATCACGGCAAATGAACAAGAAAATACCACAAGAATTCTGATACAATAGCTAAGCCATCCGATCTGCTAATCGCTAATAAATTCCATATGCAGTCGGATCATAGATTAATTCCGAATAATTTTTATTTTTATTACTTTAGCAGCAAATAATATTTTGTAATGAAGTTGAATTCAGCCAATATCAAATTAGATCAAACCGACAGAAAAATCCTTGAGATCCTTCAATCCAATGCTAAGATTACGAATGCACAGTTATCGAAGGACATTGGATTATCCCCTGCTCCTACTCTTGAGCGTGTTAAGAAATTGGAGACTGCCGGAGTCATCAAGAGCTATCATGCTATGTTGGATAACAACAGGATAGGGTTGGGTGTAAATACCTTTGTCAAGGTGAGTTTGAAAGGTCATAATAAAACAAACATTGACATCTTCCTTGATAAGATCAACAATATACAGGAGGTTATCGAGTGTCATCACATCACCGGTTCAGGAGATTTTGTGCTAAAAGTGATCTCGACTGATATTGCTTCCTACCAAAAGCTCATGCTCGAAAAAGTAAGCGATATTGAGGTAGTAGACGGGCTGGAATCCATGGTTATTCTATCTACCTTTAAGGACAGCAAAGTAATGCCTGTTCCTGAAAATGAATAATCAGATACTTTCAGAAGAGAAGATTGAGAAAATCCTGAAGCGTCTTGCGTTTCAGATCATTGAAAATAATTTTCTTGAGTCAGAGATAGTCCTGGTTGGTATTTCCGGGCAAGGGATGCAAATGGCTCGTAATCTAAAGGAGTTTATGTATTCAATACGCCCGGAGATTAAAAGCACGGTTTGCGAGTTATTCATAGACAAGCATCAACCGGTGCGCTCAGATATTAAGATGGATACCGATCTGAAGAAACTTGAAGATAGCGTGATAGTCTTAGTGGACGATGTTTTGAATACCGGGCGAACCACGGCCTATGCGCTTTCTTATTTGTTACAACTCTCGCTCAAAAAATTAGAAACTGCGGTATTAGTAAACCGTCAATACACGCGTTTTCCTGTAGCAGCGACCTACAGCGGGATTTCATTAAGCACAACCTTAGACGATCACATTGAAGTGAAGTTGGATAAAGAAGTGGGAGCTTACCTGTACTAATGCACATCGGAGTGGATTATGGTAGTAAACTGGCAGGCACTACCTCGATTTGCTTTCGTTCAGAAGGGTACTTGCTGTTTAAAACTTCGGGGAAAAAGCAAGATGCAGATGTAATGATCAGCGGCTTTCTGGAGGAACATCCAACGGTAAGTCAGGTATTCATAGATGCCCCGCTAAGCCTTCCTAAGATTTATTTAAACCCCAATTCAAATTCGGAAGAGTTTTTCTACAGGGAAGCAGATCGAGCAATTCGAGCCATGTCCCCTATGTTTTTAGGGGGACTTACAGCAAGAGCAATGAAACTCGCTAGTACTTTTTCAAAGGTTGGCATCGTGTTCTATGAAAGTTATCCCTCCGGCTTAGTAGATGAAATAAAACTGGACAGATCGCTCTATAAGAAAGAGAAGGAGTACATTGGAAGTATTACCAATGCCATTCTGGATAGCTTTCAATTAAAGGTTAAACATATTCCCTCAAGCTGGCATGAAGTGGATGCATTATTAGCTTATATCATAGGAAAAAGATTCAACGAGGGCGAAGTAAAACGTGTAGGAGATGCTTCTGAGGGCATAATCTATTATTAGTGCGCTTATAATTTCTCTGAATACAGCTGTGGTTGGTTAACTAATATCTCAAGACTGTACCTGACCAGTTCACCCATGGATTGACAGTTCAGGAAGCGTTTATCGTGATAAAAATCTGCAAGATCACCGCGTAAACTTCTTAGATTCTCCTTAGGAGCTAACCGGTCACCCGCCATTGTTTCTAAGAGGTCATCTACTCGTTTCTTTCCCATTTTTATTCTGTACGAAATATTGGAGCGTTCTTCACGCTGATATTGACGCATGGTTTCATTCGTCATCATATCTATTCCCAGCTGTATGATAGGATTGTTTTCTTTGAAGTACTTGGGAAAATAGATGGAGCTTCTGCCCTCATATGATTGTTGATCAAAATCAATCGGGCGCAATCGATAGACTACTTCTTCAAAATCAGGCGTGATATCCACGACGAAATTGCTACTGTGCATGTCTCCGAGTAGTCTAACAAAGCACCGTTCATTAAACTTGACAAATTCTTTGGCTAAGCGAATCTTATTGAGATCCGAGTCATTCATTCGGGTTTTGATGAACTGATCAGCTGGAATACCCACGATATGTTCCTCTACGAGGGTATTGTGATGCACGAGGTAGCCAATTCTATTTGGGGACAGAAGGTGCTCTAGTTCCAATCCGTACAATCTCGAAGCATCGGCTGTTTTAATGTAGAAATAGTCAAAGTTGTCGTTGATCTCATTGACCACACGAATACGGAAAGGTTGTGTATTTCCGTATACGCATAAATCTATGCGATCTATGTACAAGTGATCGATCACAGTCATATCACCTAGAGACTTCATCAGCGCATAGATTTTTTTCAGTGCTTCATGAATATGCTCCATTTCCGATTGTGGATAGAAAACCGTTTCCCAAAGTGTATCATTCTGATTGCCATCGTATAGTGGGACGGAGTTGTCATATCGTTGTAATTCCACATATGCTATGGGGAGTTCTACCTCTCGGCTGTACTTGATCAGGTAATTGCGTAGGTTATCACTGATAGGGTAGACAATCTTCTTTTTGGAGATAATCGCCATGTCAAGTAGTTAGGGCTTCAATGTACATTTTATCGTTCCGGTTGGTCCATTGTCGGAATTTGCCAGAGACGTCCGCATAATCTGGAATGAAATCAATCAACACAGAAAGGTCAAATTCGTGATGATGAATGCCTGCCCCGGCTTTTTGTCCATCCACAGCGTTACAAGACTGCTCATAATGACCTTCAACAGGAATCATCAGCGTAGGTTTACCGAGGTACATCGCTTCACATACAGACTCGAAGCCAGCCGTCGTCACATAGCCACGACAGCCAGCCATTTTCTCGATGAATTTTTTATCATTGAGCTGATGAAAAGTCAAATGCTCATCTTTTTTCAATTCTTCCGGTTCATCCTTTTTGTCCCAGAAGCAGTGAAGGGGTATGCTAGGATGCGTTTCATGAAACCGTTCCACTTCCTCACCGTATCCTGGATTTACCATGTACACAAGCAAATGTCCCTGGTCAATGACTTGAAGCTGGGTGACTTCTTTTCTAATCAAAGGCGGGACAATGGTCATCTTCTTTTTCGGTTGGTCATCGAAGGGCTGAAAAGAAAGCGCAAGTATCTTATCTGCACCCAATCGAGTGATTCTATTGGCCATCATTAAGGATACCCGATCAAGTTTACGTCCTTGTGGAAAGGTAAATTCTGGATGATTCAGAAGATACTGATGGGCAAGGACGATGAATTTAGCCCTTGGCCGATAGAAGTAATTGTAGAGTCCTCCTAGAAAGTCATAGAAGTTAATGATCACGTCAGGCTTTGTTTCATCTACTAACCGATTGATTTTGTCGATGCTCTGTCTATAATTTTTGCTTTTAAGTAGGGAATAGACGATAGTACGAAAGGGCTTGACTGATTTATGCTGTTTGTCGGTCACAAAAGTCGGACTTTCTAACTCTGTGACAGGGGCTCCAATTTTATTTTTAAAAAATTCCGGGATCTTTCGTTGGGGACTTTTACCTACTGCAACGTGTACGATTTCATGACAATTTTCTTTGAGTATTTGACTCAATGAAATAGCCTGAGTCATGTGCCCTCTCCCTTCACCCTGAACAATAAAAAAGTACTTCATCAGCAAGAATTGACTGATTAAAGCTAACAACTATCCTCTAAATAATTGATCTACTGTAGCGCGATATGCATATCCAACCGGTAGTTTTTGATCTTCGACCTGGACTTGATTTCCTTCAAGGAAGTCGATAGCGGAAATAGATACGATATGTGACTTGTGAATTCGGATGAACTCGTCGCTTGGAAGAAGTTCTTCTAGTTGACGAAGCTTGAGATTTGAGATGTATGTCTGAGAGGGGGTATGTATTTTGACAAAATCTCCTATTGAAGAAATGAATTTGATTTCCGGGTAAGGTACTCTGTAGTATTTCTTATCAGTTTTTACATGCAGAAAACCTTGGAGATCTTTTGTCTTTTTTTCCAAGGCTTTGCTTACTGCTGCCATAAATCGATCAAATGAAATGGGCTTCAGCAGGTAGTCAGTGGCTTCTAATTCAAAGCCTTCCACTGCATATTCGGAATAAGCCGTGGTAAAAATTACCTGTGGTTTTTCACGAAGCGCTTTGTAAAAATTTATTCCGGACAGTTTAGGGAGGTTGATGTCTAAAAATATCAGGTCGACTAATCTGCTTTCCGGACTATTCAGAGCGCTCAACGCATCATCGAATACCCCTTTTAATTGTAGCATGGGGTGATCGTTGATATACTTGATAAGTACGTCCTGGGCAAGTGGTTCATCCTCAATTATGATACATCTCATGACAAGTCAAGGGTTAATTCAAGGGTGTATCTATCGTCATCACAATAAATAGCAAGGAGATGCCTTTTCGGATATAATAATTCAAGTCGTTTTTTAATGTTGGCCATCCCGATGCCACTCATTTTGTCTTCATCGACTGAAGATTTACTGATTCGATTGCTGCTTCTGAAGAACAGTTTAGCATCCTTTCCTATGATTTGAATATTGGATTTTTTTTGAAGGTCTCCATGTTTAAAAATATTCTCTACTATTGGTAATAGCAGCATGGGTGGCAAACTCTTATCTTGGATAGCTTTTATATCGAAGTTGGCAGAGACCAAACTGGGATTTTTTAGACGAGTTTTTTGAATTTCAAGGTAATTTTCGATCATCTCCACTTCTCTCTCCAATGGAATCGAATCCTTTTTCAATTCATACAGAGAGTACCTAAGTAAATCAGATAGTTTCAAAAGTGTTTCCGAAGCTCTGGGGTCTCGCTGAATGCTCAAAGAGTAGATGCTGTTGATTCCGTTGAATAGGAAATGTGGATTCAATTGCGATTTTAACGCATCTAATTCCAATTGAATTTTTTCCTTTTGTAATTTTTGCAAATCAAACCACGAGGAGGATAGACTGAATAACAAAGAAGCTACCAGGTAGATCACGAGCACTCTAATCAGACTACTTATACCCGTGAAAGAAACAAACAAGTAGTCCTCCAGAATTAATGGCCCAATGACATCAAAAAGTAGGTTGTGAAATACTAGCGTAAATCCGATTAGGAGAAGAGTACTGCCTACGTATAAGCTATATTTTGATTTCCTCCACAACCTGGGAATTAAGAGTTCTAGATTCAAGTAAACTAGCAAAAATAAAGGCATATGAAAGACGAGCGAGTAGAGCAAGTCAATTAAAGATAGATCGTTTGAAATGGCAAAGTAGCTGGTAATGACATACACAGAAATAGACCAAAGGGTAATGTGAATGACCCATTTGGCAATTGGTGAATTTAGCTTCATGGTCATGGTGCTACTCTAACGTATTTGGTGGGTTCTTCAAACACCTCTTTCTTTTCGGAGTAGATACTTAAAAATTTTTGAATCTCTTCAGGTTGTGCAGTGATGACGGTCCAGTCGTCTACTTCCTCGTGCCTTAAACGGATTCTGTTTGAACGAAAAAGTTCTTGCAATTTTCTGAGGTCAAATTCAGTGATCACTAATTGATCATCTTTTATGTCAACCTTCATAAAGGTGTGAACGGGCAACCAATTTCCAGCAAGGGCATTTACGAATACTTCTTCTTTGCTAAGTTGTACATCTTCATCATAGGGATAAAGGTCCAGGTAAACTTGTTTTCCAATGGATGCTAGGTGAGCACGGAATGGAATGGTATCCTCTTTGTCCATTTTCACCAATAAGTAGCCGGGAACTTCTTGGTCCAACATTTCGACAAGTTCTTCTTGCAAAGACTTTTCATAATAGGCTTCTATGTATTCTTTGTCCCGGATGGTATCGCCGTTTTCTACTAAGTATTCTTTCTCATCGGCTTCTACAGAAATTTCAATATTCGAAGCCCTACCTAGTCGGGTTACGGTAATCTGCTTACCTTCCTCATTTGTCCAGATTCCTTCAAAATCTGAGTTATGAACAAGTGAATCAGCTGTGTAGATAGGGAATAGACTAAAAACGCAGCTGCTGAGGGATAGAATAAGTGTTAGCGGTACTAATCGTGCTATTTTTTTCATGTCTTTGAATTTTTTCAATATTCAAAGCTGTCCTGGATGGACACCAACGAGTAAAAATATCTTTGAACGAATTGTTTTTCGAGGTAAACGAATGAAAAACGCTCTGATCTAGATCGGAAATCGTAAGGTAAACTCGGTACCAACGTTGATGGTGGAGGTGGCACTGATAGATCCCTCGTGCTGTCTCATGATCTGTTTGGATAAACTAAGTCCGATACCAGATCCGTGTTTCTTAGTTGTAAAGAATGGGATGAAGATTTTTTTCAGCGCCTCCTCTTCGATGCCGGTACCATTATCAGCGATACAAATGAATGCATTGCTTTCTTGTATGCCCGCTTTTAGGATGATTTTTTTAAACGCTTTACCCTCTTCGTCATTTTCGGCCAGCGCCTCAATGGCATTCTTTAACAGGTTAAGCAAGACTTGCTCAATCTGCTCCCTATCCAATTCAATCTTTAAATTCTTAGGTGTAATATTAATTTCTAATTGAATATTATGCTCTTCAATGGTATTTTTCATGAGTGCCACAATATGTTCAAACAGCTCTGAAACAGTTTTATGACTTTTCATAGGGTGTTTTACCCTGGTCATATTTCGGAAGTCGCTTACAAATTTTATTAAACTATCACTTCGATTGTGAATGGTCTTAAGAGCCATGTGAAAATCCTCCAGCTGATCATTATCGATCTGATTCAAGTTTCCATTTTCTGCTAGCAATTCGTTTAGTTCTGTTTCTACCGTGGCCGCCAGTGAAGAAATGGGCGTCACGGAGTTCATGATTTCATGTGTTAATACTCTGATTAGATTCTGCCAGGCCTCCATTTCTTTTTCCTCTAATTCAGACTGAATGTTCTGAATAGAAATCAATTTGAATTCTCTCCCTCTCAAGGATAGCTCGATGGCATAAACAGCCATTTGGATATCATTCCCTTCTTTGGTGATTTTAACCAGGTCTCTACCGCCTGTTTTTAACTCATTTATAGAGGTGATCAGCTCTTCACTTACGGCTCTTAATTGCTTGATATTTTTTATTTCTTTGATCCCCAGCAACCTTCTTGCAGTGGCATTGACGATTTGTACCTCTCCTTCTTTATCAAACGTGATGATACCGATCCCTACGTGCTGCACTATTGTTTTTAGGTATTGATGTTGAGCCTCTTCTTCTGCACGATTTTCTCTGAACTTTCGTATGACATTGTTGACTTCATGGAAGAGGTCATCAAAACCTGTTTCTTGTTTTCTTTCTGTAAAGAAGTGAGTGAAATCTTCGCGCTGAATAGTCTTGAGAAATCCGATCAGTGCCTGATTACTTCTTTCGAGATATCGAAAAATATAATAGGTTTCCAGGCAAAGAATGAAGAAAACCATGATGCGGGTAAGACCCCTCGAATCTATGTAAAAGAGATTGATGAAAAGTGTAAGCGTTGCAATCAGCAACGCAAGCCTTAGAAATACTTGAACTTTGAAACCTTTAAAGTCCATGTTTCTCTAATCTTCGATACAAAGAAGCTCTTGTCAAACCCAGTTCTTTTGCCGCCTTACTTATGTTGCCATGATGTGCGTTGATTGCCTTCTGAATCACGCTTTTTTCTACATCATCAAGATTATAGGTATCTGGTTCGACGTTGGCTTGGCTGTCAGGTTCCATAAGAAAAAAGAAATCATCAGGCATTAGTGTTTGGTTATCACTCATGATGATGGCTCTTTCTATGGCATGTTGAAGCTCGCGGACATTACCTGGCCAGCGGTATTTTTGAAGCTTCTTTGTTGTATTCGGAGAGATTCCGCCAATATTTTTCCTGTATTTGTTTGCATAGATTTTTATGAAATGCTCTGCCAACATCGGAATATCAGATGGTCTTTTTCTTAACGGTGGAAGGTGTATTTCCACAGTATTCGTTCGATACAGTAGATCCTGTCGAAAAGTACCTTCGTTCACCATCTCATGAATTGGCATATTCGTTGCGCATATCAGGCGAATGTCGATATTGACGGGTTGATTTGATCCAATCCTATGTATTTGTCTCTGCTGCAGAACGGTTAGAAGCTTGGATTGTAGTGGTAAACTGAGATTACCAATTTCATCCAGAAAGAGTGTTCCCTTATTTGCGGTTTCAAATCTTCCGGTACGATCTTCTTTTGCATCGGTAAATGATCCTTTTTTGTGGCCAAAAAGTTCGCTTTCAAATAAGGTCTCCGTAATTGCACCCATATCGACATTGATAAAGACATTGTCAGCCCTTAAAGACTTCTGATGCACGGCTCGGGCAATTAATTCCTTCCCTGTTCCATTTTCGCCTAGAATCAATATGTTCGCGTCAGTACCTGCTACCTTTTCAATGACATTGAAAACGGACTTTATCTCTTCACTTGCACCAATTATGTCTTTGAAAGACTGATTGCTGTCTTCCTGCAGTTGTTTTTGAGATTTCTTGAGTTGACTGACTTCTTCATACGATTCTCGAAGCTTGGTGGCACTAGAAAGTGTTGCTAATAGTTTTTCATTTTGCCATGGTTTCAGTACAAAATCTGTAGCTCCGGCCTTCAATGCTCTTACCGCCATCTCCACGTCTCCGAAAGCAGTAATGAGAATCACAATGGCTTTGGAGTCTTTTTCTAATATCTGTTCTAACCAGTAAAACCCTTCCTTACCACTGGTAATGTCCTTACTGAAGTTCATGTCCAGCAATATGATGTCGTAGGTGTCATGGTGGAGTAGGAAAGGAATCTTTTTAGGATTCTTTTCTATAAAGACTTCTTTCGCATGTTTTTTTAACAGCATCTTAGCTGCCAATAACACGTCTTCGTCATCGTCGATTATAAGGATTTTACCCAGTTCTTTTTCCACTCTAATTGTTTTCTTGATTCAGTCACAAAATATGCCAGAAAATACCAATCCTCTTAAATTGATCAAATAGGGTATTCTTATGGTATTTCTATGAAATAAAGGTAAGCGAAATGTCCGTAATCGGACATTAATTATTCAATAACTGTTCAGGATGATGCGGACTTAAGGGAATGGGAGAGGTTTCCTGCGTCGTAAAGGATTTGAGCCTTTAGCTTTTGAAATTTGATTAGGTTAAAAAGATATTTCAATTGTGATTCGATGAATTTATCTTGTTGGATGTTCAATTTGAACAGATCACTTTCGCCTGTTTCCAGGTTTAGAAACTCTGCTTCCAGTAAGCTTTTATAATTAGCAGCCATCAAACGGTATTGTTCCGTTAAGCGCTGTGCCATAATGAGCTCGGCATATCGCGTATTTATCTCATTTGTGATGTTTTGCTTAAGAAAGTCTAGTTCAAAATTGATATCTCTTACCTTCAGTTCATTCAGTTTTAATTTTCCTCTTTCTTTTCTCAGTAGTAAAGGGAGATAGAGATCCATTCCCAGTTTGTAGTTGTCATGAAAACTAGGCTTCTCAAATGTCCAGGTGGGATTTACAGGTGCATCGATGAAGGAGTAGCTTAAATCTACTTGGGGCTTCAAAAATTCCTTTGCAAGTCTTCTATCAATGTTCAACTGCTCTGTTTTTCCTTGAATCATTTGAATCTCCGGGTGATTTGCCATGGCCCACTCAATAAAAGAAAAGATGGTTTTCTGATCAGGGATATCACCGAATTGGGATGTAGTATCCGGAATTGTATTCTCTTTAATTTCCAGAGGTATGCGATCTTCTCTCCATAGATGATTTGAGAGCGTGTAACCGGAGGCCTGGAAATTAAATAGTGCTTTTTGATAATCAGTTTGGCGTTTCTGCAAGGTGATTAATGCTTGTACCGTATCCACGGATGCCGCTTCTCCAAAATCATAATCGAGTTTTACGCGTCGATATAATTCTTCTGCTATCGTAACACTCTGTTGGAGAAGGTTTAACTCCTGAAATGCAAGGCTCCAGTTCATATAATCCTTGATCACAGTAAAAAGAAGCTTATTTGCCATTTTTAGCTGCTCTGCTGCCGCGATGTCTTGGTAAATATTGGCCTGTTTGATAATGGCCCTCCTTTCGTCAATGAACAATCCTCTGCCCAAAGGAATAGAGACTCCAGCCGTCAGCTGCCGATTATTATTCTCTTCAGGAATCGATTCACTTTCATCTAAGAATTCACCCGTTCTACTTTCAAAAGTGAACTTTGGGTCTATCGGAATCCAAGTAGGAATTTTGAGTGCGGCGTAGGTGTCATCCCAATAGTCTTTCTTATCAAATTTCTTGATGTCTCGGGTAAGCTCCAACTTTGGATCAAACTTTCCTTTAGCCATTAACAAGGATGCATCAGCCATATTCGGTTGTAGTTCCGCTTGTTTAATGACTGGATGGTTGTTCAAGACGATATTGAGAAAATCATTCAGTTCCAAGACTTGCAAGGAGTCCTGCCCACTTGTTGGTATCACACTACCTAAAGCAGCACAGAAAGAAACCACTCTGAAAAACCGCATCTCTATTTTTTCTCTGAATTATCTGATTTTTTACCATCTTCAGTAGAAGCAGTAGGCTCTTCATACAAACTGGGAGGGAAACCGTTAAGCTGTCGCCATATTTCATACCAAACAGGAACGTTTTCAAGCATGACCCAACCTTTGGTACCTGACCCTAGTCGTAGCTGCTGTGGCCATGAATCATCTGAAGGATCAGGTTTTACCAAGATCCTGAAGTTCCCATTGCCGTTGTTAACGCGGTCGATCACGGCAACCTGACCTCCGAATGTACCAACTGCAACATTGGGCCATCCGGAAAATTGAAGTGCTGGCCAACCATCAAATTCAATCCTAACTCTTCTTCCTTTCTCAAGAAGGGGCACATCCATAGCTCTCACATACATTTCCACTGCCAAGTCAGGGCTTTCGGGCATAATAGTGGCAATCGCTTCACCTTCCTTTATGGTTTCACCGATACCCGCTTTCAGCATCTTCACAACGAAGCCTGACTGAGGTGCAACAAGCGAGTATTGATCGGTGCGTACTTTTACATTGCTGTATTCGTTGGTCATTTTAGCAATTTCAGCACGGGTTTCCTCTACTTCTGAGAAGCTGGTCTGCAGATCCGAATTTGCCTTACTGATTTTCTCTGCATACTCAGCCTGAATACCCGCAAGATCTGTACGTACAATTACAAGTCCGGCAATGCTTTGCGCATACTTATTCTCAGCAGAAACAATCTTCGCCTGTTGCTCTTGGAATTTGGTTTGAAGTTCCTGAAACTTCGTTAGCGTAATATTACCAGACTCATACCTTAGCTTATTCCGCTCAAAGATATTGGTCATATTTTCCGTTGCAATTTTCTCTGCCTCGTAACCGATACTATCACTTTGCACCTTCAGCTTGGACTGATTGACCTTGTTATTCCCTTGCATCATTTTCGCTGAAAGTGCGTCCTTCAAAGCGGAGATCTGCTGCCTGTACGCTTCTACTCTAAATTCTTTTGCTGTAAGGGAGTTCTTCTTTGCTTCGATCTGTTCGCTTAATCGGAGAAGAATTTCAGGGTCAAAATATTTATCCTTGATCTCCGATAATTGAAGAATCGTGTCTCCCTTGCTCACATAGTCACCTTCTACCAAGTACCATTTTTCTATCCTACCTGGAATTGCACTTTGTACGGTCTGAGGGCGATTTGCAGGGTTAAATGCGGTAACGCGTCCCTGTCCGCGCACGTTTTGCTGCCACGGTAAAAACAAGCCTAGCATAGCAAATACAATGACCACTACCATCACCCTAGCTAAGTATTTGGAAAGTTCGGGAGTCTTAAGTGTTTTAAGTGAGTATAACTGGTAATCTGCCAGCCTATCGTCAATTTTATTGTTTGAAATATCTAGCATCTTAATATAAGTTTTTGACTACCTCTTCATGTTGAATTACATCCTCAAATGAACCAGAGGCGACAATGTCACCATGGCTTAGATAGTAAACCTTATCACAGGCAGACATGATGAGCGGGTCATTTGAGACGACGATAAGTGTCCAATTGTTATCTGGACTGATTAACATATTGACAAGTTCTAATCGGTCTGATTTTGAAAAATTGGCAAAGAAGTCGTTGAGAATTAGAAGCTTTGGTCGTTTGGTAAGGCATCTGGCCAGTATTAACCTCTGAATAAATGTTTCTGAGAATCCTTTCCCTCCGCTGAGTACCTGAGTATTAAGGCCTTTTGGAAGTGAATTTATCGCATCACTCAAACCAACGCGTTTGATTGCATTGTGAGCATCGTACTGATCGTTCATCGGCCTACCGACCAGAATGTTATCCAAAAGCGTACCTTCGAAAATGTCATCAGTGGAAACATTTTTTCCAATCATGTCTCTTAGGTGTGTCCGGTCTAGATCTCTCAGAGAATAACCATTGTAAGTGATTACACCTTCATAGGTATCGTGAACGCCGGCAATCGTATTGGTCAGGGTTGTCTTTCCGGAGGCGCCCACACCGCTAATGCAGATTCTTTCGCCAGCGTTAACATGTAGGTCGATTCCCTTAACGCTTGGCTTCTTAGTATTTGGGTAGGTATAGCTAAGGTTTTTGATAATGATTTCAAATCCTTTAGATTCATCCCCAGGTCTAGCTGGAATGTCAATACCACCTGACCTTTCCAACGGAAGGTCGGTGACATGTGCAATCTTGTCAACTGCGGTTAACATGTCATACACCACGTCGATATAACTAATTATTTTCTCTACTGAATTTAGGATCAGAATGATGATTACTTCTGAAGCGACAAATTGACCCAAAGTAATCTCCCGCTGTACTACAAGCACGGTTCCGATAATCAGTAGCCCAGCTGTTACGATTGCTTTAAATAGCAGGACGTAGGCGTATTGGGTTATCAGAATGTTGAAATGTGCTTTTCGGTTTTTTAAGTAGTTATTGACAAAATAATCTGTCTTCTTAATTGGTAGAAAAGTACTTCCTGATAGCTTGAAGCTATACAGCGACCTTGCCAATTCTTCTAACCAATAAACAGCTTTGTATTTATACTTTGATTCAATTATAGAAGAAGTCAATGCCTTTGGTCCGGTAGTATAGAAGATCATGAAAAGTGTAAAAATCAGGATCAGTCCGAAGAGAACGAAAAAAGGATGATAGAACGAAAGCAGTAGTAAACCAAAAAGAATTTGAATGGCTCCCGTAGATAAGTCTATCAAAAGTTTTGGGAGTCCTTTTTGGATTGTCAATACATCAAAAAACCGGTTCATGAGTTCCGGAAAATGCATATTCATAACAGCCTCCATCTTGATTCTAGGGACTCGATATGCAAACTCCAATGCAGCTCTGGTAAAAACGCGTCTTTGCAAGTATTCTACGATCGAAATCTGGAAAACTTGAAGGACACCAGAACCAAGTACCGCGAAAATGATGAACCCAATCAATATATAGATGGAACTAAAGAATACCCCTCCAGAGATCAATTCAATGGCCGCTTGAATTCCTAATGGCAATATCAATGTGGAGATACCAATTATGATAGCGTAGATGTAGATATAAATTATATCTCTCCTTTCCGTAGCTAATAATCTGATCAGCCGTCGGACAGGAGTCAACTTTTTATGTTCATCGGCTTCATCTGAGCTGGATCCTGATATACTGTCATAGGCAAAGACGGTTAGTATGATAATTTTCTCAGTGTTGTCTCTAACCATATCAGATATCTCCAAATCTGATTGAGGTAGTAGCTCCATTGATTCGTTGCTAAAGCGAATGACCTTTGCACCTTTTTTTGCTTTACTTCCTGAAATAAGTAAAGGACAGGTTTTATTCTCCCTATTTACGAAAGTGATAACCGGTGCGTCAAAGTTTTTAGTGAAGATATCGAATGTTTCTGCGGGTACCTCTTTCTTGAAAACTACCAAATTATTTTTGTTGCCGGCTTCCGTTAGGTCTCGGATGTATTCGTCCAATTCGTCAATACCATAATTTCGAGTATGGCTATCGATCCATTCAAGAGTAGAGCTATCGATGACAATATTTAGCTCTCTCGCACATTCATAAAGAATGTTCGTGATTTGTTTACTGTTCATTTTGAATTGATGGCGGTAAAAACCAAGTCCTTGATGAATAGTGAAATTTTCTCAAAGGCATCTTCCCTTTCAAACTCTGTCAAGGCAGGAAGATGATGCGCAAAGAAGACCTGTTGATGTGAGGCTTCAAGGATGGTGCTGATTAAGGCATACGGATAGGGAAACTTCGGGTTGATTTTCTTTATCATTTCTGCTACCAGCTTACAAAGGGATTTGTAACCTTTAAACACACCTTCCTTATTGATTTCATCTATATTCTTTGTCAGATAAGTTTTATCCGATTCATTGATTAGGATCCTTTGTAGTGCAGCTTCATCGACTATAGGAAATGTTTTATCATACGAATGCTTGGCACAAATAACCTCAAGAGCCTTAGCAAGCTGTGCGCTAGGATCATCGATAGCATGCGTATCGAAGGTGATTCGATACTCAGTCCACGACCAATACCATGAGATCAGGTAGATTAAGAGCCGGTGCTTATTTTCAAAATACCTGTAAATCGATGCTTCCGTCGATTCTATTTCGATCGATAGTTTTTTGAAAGTGAAAGCCTCAAACCCCAGGTTATCGATCAGTTCAATGCTCTTTTCAACCATTCGCATCCCAAGGTCCGTGGACTGTGGGTCTTTCTGAAAAAGTTTATCGTTTAGTTTAAGCTGGAGTTGAGTCATTCGGTAGTTTTATTATCAATAACGATAGTAATACTACCATAACGACTAGCGTGGATTATTTGTTTAGCAAGTCGGGAAAATTGTTTTTAAACTGTAACTATGTATTTCATCCTTTTCTTCTTATATTCGATATGTTGTTGTGGATTAAGATTTAAGATTAGTCCTTTTATTTTGAGTTTTTGACCTATAGGTTCAGATCAACGATCTGAACCTTTTTTTGTCTTTTGCGCACACCCTCCAATAATCAGATGAACTTGTCTGTTGTACTATTTTGCTGAATGGTACGCCTTTCGTAGCGTTTCAATGTGTACATAAGTAGCAGAGAGAAAATTAGAACGTCTTTTTAGATGGATCGAAAAATTAAGAAGAAAAGTGTTCTCCTAAAAGGATGGTATAGGCTTACCGGATATGGTAGAAATGCAGTTGATTGTCCTTACTTAAGAGTAAGGATGAATCAACCTTTATACCTTTATCATAGCCGGGTGTAATTAATCCTTCAAAGCCTCTACCTAGCGAGTATAATTTCGTCTTATCATCAGTTATCCAAAAGGCATCGTTTTGCGAGATGCTAATGGTTGATTCAGAACCTGTGGAAGTGTTCAAGAATTGGCCTGCTAGGTTGAAAATATAAAACTTGTTTTGAGTCTGTATTATCATTTGGTTTCCTATCGAATGTAGCCCTAGCGCGTCCTCACCTTCGTTGAGTATTGATTGTAATAGATAAAGTTCAGTTGAAATGTTGTCCATAGATCGACGTAACTCCAGGCCAGGCGACGAAATGGACCAAAGAGATTGATCAGCCGATAGTTCAAGGAAATCTGTTCGTTCGAAGAGATCGCCAGTTACATTATATAAATTTGGCCGAACCGAGAACCTGTCAAGAAAAAGAAATTGTTGTGTGTCTTCAAAAAAGACAAATATTTTCAAGGGGTTGGCACAGTTAATCTTAGCAACGGCTCCAAGATTTGGGTAAGAAAATATTTCGATGACCTTTCCTAATGGGGAAACTTTAACAATCTCTCCGTTTTCAAGACCCACATAAACTTCACTTTTAAGATTACCGCATAGAGTAGACACATCATACTGAAATGATAATGTATCGATGGCGGTCAAAGTCTGTGATACTAGCGTTAATTTGAGAGAAAGAAAGCAGAGATAAAGACTAACCCTCATAGGTTAACAGTTTGAGTTCTCCGTTTTCATATTTAGCGTAAGTGCAGTAGTTCACCCACTCTCCCAAGTTAATATACTTTGAGTCGGCTGATACATTCATCTCTATTGGTAAATGCCGATGACCAAAGATATAGTAGTCATGATGCTCTTGACGCTCTTGTTCTAAGGCATATTGGTATAGCCATTCCTGTTCGCCTTGAAATTCTTCACTTCCGTTTTTCGTGCTATTGATTCGACTTCTGGATGACCAAGTGGAAGCAATTCTAACCCCAATATCGGGATGCAACCAACGAAAAAGCCATTTTGCAATTGGGTTTGTGAAGATCTTCTTTAGGGTCTTGTATGTATGATCTCCGGGACCTAGCCCATCTCCATGCGTAATGAGAAAACTTTTACCATCCAAAAGTACTTTCAAATCATTTTGGATAATCTGGACACCCAGTTCTTTTTCAAAATAGTCTTTCATCCAGAGATCATGATTTCCGTGAAAAAAGTAGACAGGTATGCCCTTTTCTGTAAATCTGTAAATCATGGATAGGAAACGAATAAACCCTTTTGGTACAACCGTTTTGTACTCAAACCAAAAATCAAATATGTCACCAACCAAAAAAAGGCCATCGGCTTCGGTTAGTATAGACTCGAGCCAGTTTAGGATTTTCAATTCCCGCAAGTCACTCTGTGCTTTATTTGGCGCACCTAAGTGAAAATCACTCGCGAAAAATAGCTTTGCTTTTTCTTTAAATTGAATAGTAACCATAAAAAAGGGAGCCCACAATGAGCTCCCTAAATTAATATATACTTATGATCAAGTCTAAGACTTTGTCTTTTCCGTGGAGCCTTCAGACTCCACCTCATCTTTCACCTCTTGCTTTAGCTCCTCAATTGAAGTCTCTACCTCGGCGACTTCGGTTACTTGCTCATTTAAATTTTCTTCTTCAGTACTGTTTGTGTAAGCTTCATAAGCTGTTTGATGCTCAAATGGTCTTGGTCCGATCAAACGTTCAAGGTCTGACTGGAAGATGATCTCCTTTTCAAGCAGTTCCTGTGCAACAATTTCTAATTCTTTACTTTTTTCTTTCAGTAAATTCTTTGTCCTCTTGTACGCTGTTTCGATCAGGTCTTTGACTTCTTTATCGATGAG
Organism: Crocinitomicaceae bacterium; assembly: GCA_049416285.1. Taxonomy (GTDB): domain Bacteria; phylum Bacteroidota; class Bacteroidia; order Flavobacteriales_D; family Crocinitomicaceae; genus UBA4466. Next base: position 19,479 of record JBMSGX010000016.1, read on the forward strand.
CTCAGAAGTAGCCTCTGAATATGGCTTGTTGAAATTGTACTCTGATTGTTTGGAATCATAGTACGAGATATTGCCCAATTTTTCATTCATTCCGTAAACGGAAACAATTGAATAAGCCATTTTAGTAATTCTTTCAAGGTCACTCAGGGCTCCGGTGGAAATCTTATTGAAGATCAGCTCTTCCGCAGCTCTTCCTCCCAGTGCCATACACATTTCATCCACCAATTGCTCTGTTTGATAGAGAAATTGCTCTTTGGGTAAGTATTGTGCATATCCCAAAGCGGCGACGCCTCTTGGAACAATACTCACTTTCACCAAAGGATCAGCATGTTCCAGAAACCAACCTGCAATTGCATGGCCGGCTTCATGGTAGGCCACTATCTTCTTTTCTTCCGGAGAAATGATTTTACTCTTTTTCTCCAAACCACCTATAACT
>JBMSGX010000017.1:0-19530 GCA_049416285.1 Crocinitomicaceae bacterium
GGTGAAATGATCTCCCACCCGTCTCCGCGATTTGTGCTCTTCATTACAAACTGAGATCCGTAATAGATCGTGTTGTCATCAAATGGATCCTGTGCTATCGGAGCATTCCAGCTAAAACGAAGCTTCTCTTTCCGATCAGTAGTCGGCTGAATATCTTTCACATTTCCTGAAAGCATATCATATCTTCCAAGATTTCCTTGCTGACTCATAGCATACCCGTAGCGTGAGGGCTCATTTGGATCTGGAGAGACATCAAATCCGTCACCTCCCATTAGGAACAGATAATCATTGTTTTTAATGCCACTTCCCCATGTGTAAGCAGGCCCTCTCCACGACCCGTTATCCTGCATACCGCCGTAAATATTGTATGGCAATTCATTATCGATGTTAATATGATAGTATTGCGCTAACGGCAGGTTCTCAACGAATTTCCAGCTTTTAGCTCGGTCTCTCGATATCGCCAACCCTCCATCGTTTCCTAAGATGATATAATCGGGATCCGTGGGATGGATGTACAACGCATGATGATCAGGATGAACTCCTCCCCAATATGGTAGAATTGTTTTCCATGATTTTCCACCGTCCTCACTGCTCGACACCAGTGAATGCAGACTGTAGATGCGGTTTTCATTTACTGGATCGACAAACAAGTCGCTGTAGTAAAACGGTCTGTTTCCTGCTTTAGAATCAGAGCTGATCTGGTACCAGTTAAATCCACCATCATCACTTCGGTACACGCCATTCTTTTTCGCCTCAACCAATGCATAAATGCGGTTTGGTTCTGAAGGTGCAATCGCGATTCCAATTCTTCCAAGTTCTCCTTTGGGTAATCCATCTGCTTCGGTTCTCTCCTCCCACGTCTCTCCACCATCGTGTGAAATGAACATACCACTTCCTTCACCCCCTGAACGGAATGTCCAAGGCTCTCTTCTAAAGTCCCACATACATGCGATTAGCTTGTTTGGATTTGAAGGGTCAAGCACCATGTCCGCGATGCCCGTAGAAGCATTTCCTTTAAGCACATGTTTCCATGTCTTACCCCCATCGGTTGTTTTGTACACTCCACGATTTTCGTTATCACCCCAGGCCGGACCCTGTGCACCAACCCACACCGTATTTGGATCATTCGGATCAATCAGAATTCTGTGAATGTTTCGGGTATTCTCTAAGCCCATCAACTCCCAGCTTCTTCCTCCATCCAATGTTTTGTAGAGTCCAAAACCACTGCTTTGGCTGTTTCTTGGATTTCCTTCTCCGGTACCCACCCAGATCACAGCAGGGTTCGACTGCTGAATGGCTAATGCACCAATATTGATCGTTGCTAATGTGTCTGTAATAGGCTCCCATTTCGTCCCGCCACTTGTAGACCGCCAAACACCTCCTGATGCTGCTCCAACATATATAATATTGGGCTGATTGTGAACAACATCAATACATGTGATCCGACCACTCATACCCGCTGGACCGACAGAACGTGCTTTCATTTTTTCGAAGATCGACATGTCGACTTGTTGCCCGAAAGCGGAAAAGGCAACCAAAGAAATAAGGAATAATAAATATCTCATCAGCAAAAAATTTGCCTTAAGATAACGATTGTGCAGTAAACCCACGTTAAACAAATTTTAGCATGACAATAATGGAATATAGAATAAAGCAAAGCTTATATTTTAATATTGTAAATCATTAATTTCTCTACATTTATGAGATATGTTTAAGCAAATACATCGCTATTTTCTTGGAGACCTCGATAAAAGATCAGACAGTCTTCACGAGATCACTCAAACAAAATTACTCTGCAATATTGCCGTGGTAGTTCTTGGTGCAGGTGTTCTTGTAAGTATTATTGCAATTGCTCTTGGGACCTACCCGGTTCTTATTCCTGCTGCCGGAAATATTGCACTGGCGATTGTTATGCTCATCATTTTGAAACAGGGAAATGTAAAACTCGCAGGAGGTATCTATTTCACTGCCCTTTTTTTCCTGCTTTTTGGTAACCTGATCATGAATGATCAAGTCATGCATTTTGGTAGTCCATTTTGGATCATGTTGCTAAATGTTATGGTGATGTATATTCTTGGATTCCGCTGGGGAATTGGTTTTTTGGTTGCTTCAACAATTGGTTTTAGTTATTACGTAATCAAAGTATTACCTCACAGTTTGGCAATTGCGGACGAACTTCCCAATAAAATCCATTATACCGTCGTATATGAGACTGTTATCGTGCTCTTTTTGTTAGGGTATGTCATAGGGTCAATTCTTAAGGCCAGTAGAGACTCTGACGCTATTTTGAAAGCAAAGAATGAAGCCTTACAAATTCGTAATGAAGAGAAGGAAGTAATGCTTAAAGAGATCCATCACCGAGTGAAGAACAACTTGCAGGTTGTGATCAGTCTGATGCGTTTAAAAGTACATGAATTAACTGATGAGGAGACAAGGGAACACTATCAGGAAACAATTAACCGCGTGATGGCCATGGCTAAAATCCACGAACGCATTTATCAGTCATCAGAATTGAATAACATAGACCTTGAGCATTATTTCAAGGATCTATCGCAAACATTGTTGCAAAGTTATGAAACAGACAAGAAGGTTGATTTTGCATATAACATTACGGTAGATCGCATGGAACTCGAACAAAGCGTACCACTCGCCTTGATCTTCAATGAACTCTTTTCGAACTCTCTGGAACATGCTTTTACACAGACGGAAGAACCCAAAATTCAACTCGATCTGTACGTTGATGAAAACGGGCTGAGTTTCCAGTATCGTGACAACGGGATCTGGAAAGAAGTTGTCGAACGTAAATCATTCGGTTTGGAATTGATCGATGCCCTGGTTGGACAACTAGACGGAAAACTCATTTTTGAAAAAGAGCCTACCACCTTCTGGATTATCATTGATACCTCTACTCCTCTTTCTTCTTTGAAGGATAAAGAATAATGATCTGCACGGCAATTGCAATCGCTATAAGCAGATAAATCTCTATTCGTGAAAATAATTTTGTAGATTCAATAGCGTCTCTACTTGCCATCTTTTGTCTTCTACCTTCTTCCAATTGAAGATGCGCCAACTCATGTATTTCGGCTTCAATAAAATTTAACATGTCATAATAAGATCCATTCCTGGAAGCAAGTATTTGAGATCCACCTTTCTCCACCTGGAAGAGCTTTTCACTATTGCTTTTCAATTCATTCAAGATAACCCCTTCTTTTCTGGTCACTTCCCCTTTTTCACAATCTGCAAGTAAAGCAACGATCTGTTTATTAGAAACAGGACTTTTAAGATCGAAATAAGTACTGTCTTTCATCAAGAAGGCAACTTCTTTCTCATGGATGAGATTAGTCAAATGAATGATCGCATCTTTTGTCATCAACTGTTCCTCGTAGATCTTCTCGACGGATGCTTCAACACGTTCAAAATTATCCTGATCGATCATATTCGTCGACAGGATTAGCAGAAAAACCATCATCACTGCCGCTACACTCTTTATTTTTCCAAATGTTGTCATACGCATTCATTAAGGGATTTCGTTCTAGTAAGAACAATTAATGTTCCAAAGTAAGCATAAAACAACTATAAATTTCTATCTATGTTTTTTATGACTAGTATAATCAAGTGTTATGCTATACTTCTTTTAAAATAATGATGACTAGGAGTAATAGAATCCTGCTAAAGGTGAAATTACTACATTGCATGGAACGCATTGCTTATGCCTGGAACAAAACGAAACAACATAGAAATAGGAATGGAAGTCGAAGTGGTCCTGAAGAAAGACCAGTTGTCTGGAGAATTAACGCACGGATTCGTGAAACGTATCCTCACCAAATCTAAATTTCATCCACACGGAATTAAAGTAATGTTGGATGACGGTAAGGTGGGGCGAGTGAAGAACATAATCTCGGAGATTGAGTAAAATGTCACACCACACCCTCATAGATTATTTCGAAGCACATGTTTCATTAACTGCTCATGAAAGGGCACTGATAGAAGAAGCCTATTCAGTTGTAGAACTGGCCAAGAAGGAGATGCTTTTTGAACAAGGCACAAAGTGCATGACAGAAGCCTTTGTCGTATCTGGTACTCTTCGTGTATTCTACGTTGACGATAAAGGTTCCGAGCATGTATTGAACTTTGCTCTTCCGGGATGGTGGGTTGGAGATCTAGCCTCATTTTATGAAGGGTCGGAGGCCTTCTTAAATGTTCAGGCGCTCGAACCTTCCACCCTACTTGTGATAGACCCGGAAAAGAAAGAAAAACTTTTTCGCAGCATCCCTGCTCTAGAGCGTATATTCCGAATTGTCATACAAAAGCACTTGGCCTCCTTACAAAAACGTTTGATCGTCAATCATAGCATGACAGCCGACCAACGCTACAAAAATCTCTTAGAGAAGATTCCCATGATCGAACAACTGGTTCCGCAGTATCAGATTGCCTCTTACTTGGGGATTTTACCTGAATCACTTAGCCGCCTTAAGAAAAAACTACTCGAAGAAAAGTAGAGCTTTGAAAAGTCTTAACATAGGTCAATGGAATAATATATTTACCATGGTAGATTTGTCTCATAAACAAATTAAAACAGAGAAAATGGAGACAAATTGGAATATTGATGCGATGCACAGCGAGATCGGATTTAAAGTAAAACATATGATGATCAGCAATGTGCGCGGTTCGTTCGGAACATTCACCGCGAAAGCTGAAACAAACGGTGATGACTTCAACAATGCAAAACTGAGTTTTGAAGCAGATATCGACTCGATTAATACAGGAGTAGCGGACCGCGATGCACACCTTAAGTCAGATGACTTCTTCAATGCAGAGAGTTACCCAAAACTTAAATTCGAAAGCACGGATGTCAAATTGAATGGTGAAGATTTAGTTATCGACGGTCATATGACGATCAGAGATGTCACAAAACCTGTGCAATTAAAAGGTGAATTTGGAGGAGTTGCAACTGATCCTTATGGACAAACAAAAGCTGGTTTTACATTAAATGGCACGATAAAAAGGAGTGAATTCGGATTGCGTTGGAACGCAGTTACAGAGGCAGGAAGCATTGTTGTTAGCGACGATATTAAGATCCAAAACGAAATACAATTCGTAAAACAAGCTTAGTAGTTAAAACAGTAGTTAGTAGTTTATTTTAAGTTGAAAAGCGGGTGTTTTACACTCGCTTTTTTTATCTATCGCACGACATGAATAAATCCAGAGATCTCTTCATTCTGTCCATCTGAAAAATCGGTTTTCACTCGATAGAAATATACGCCCTCAGCAACTGGTGTTCCTGACTGATTGGTTCCATCCCACCCTACGTTTGGGTCGGTTGTTTGGAAAACAATATTCCCCCAACGGTTTACGATGACGGCATCGATCTGTACGTTACAGTTCTCTGCGAAGAAATAAACATCGTTCATGTTATCTCCGTTGGCTGTTATGATATTACTGGACAGCAGCGTACATTGTTCTTCATCCAGCTCTTCGGGTGTGTCTGAATAATCGAAACACGCATCGCTCAACTTAACCGTAAAAGCATCTTTCCCCCAATTTGACCCTTCGGTAAATGGACCGAAAGTAGCTGTGTTATCAATGTACCCATGTACCCAAACGTTACAAGCAGTATCACAAGTGATATCTGCTCCTCGGTCATACTCCGGCCCTCCCCCAGTTCTAACCCATCTCCATGCTCCTAGCGTATCAATTCCGGCAATAAAAACAGTAACACTGTCTCCATTCGAATCAACTGTGTGCGCACCGAAATAGGATTCACTACTGAACTGACCCGTGACAAAAATGTTTCCTTGTTTGTTTGCTACAATCCCGTTTCCACGGTCACGACCTTTCGTTGAACCTGCCTGATTCGCCCATACCCAATCTCCTGACTTGCTCATTTTTGCCACGAAAATATCGCGTCCATTTGGTCCGCCGTAATTGTCTAAGACTGTCATCCCAAATGTTCCCAAGTCTCTGAATTCACCAGTTATATATATGAAACCAGAGTGTCCGTAACAGACATCAATCCCAACATCTTTCAAGGCTCCCCCAGCCTGTCTTGCCCAAAGGAAATTCCCGTCCGGATCGACTTTCGTGATATAGATATCCGATTCACCATTGGCTGTCATTACATGTGGTCCAAAACTTTGAGTGCCAGTGAATGCTCCTGTAAGGTAAACGTTATCGTCATCATCAACTGTTATTGCGATATCACGCTGCTCAAACTCTCCTCCGAATGTTTCCACCCAGATCCAATTACCGTTATTGGAAAGCTTTGCAACGAAACCCGTCGAGTCTTCGGGTGGTAATGGTACATTAATAGCATCAAAGGTTGCTACATGAGGATTGACATCTATGTTGGATAAAAAACCCGTTACATAAATATTTCCTTGACTGTCACATGCTAAATCCTGTCCGTGATCATCTTGATACAACGTCTGCGGGTCACCGTTTTCATTTGTTCCGAAACTTACCGTACCATCATCGTTCCCCGCATTCTTCATCCAGATCTCGTTTCCGTTATTGTCAAGTTTTAAAACAAAGATCTGATCAGTCCATCCTGAGGGGCTGTAGACAGAAAGTGAGCCCCAATCTAATCCGCCCCAGCATGTACCGGTCACATATACGTTACCTTGTGGGTCAAGACATAATCCAAGTCCGCGATCATCGAAATAGTTCAAACCGTTGGTCACCCACAAATAGTTTCCATCAGGATCCATCTTGGCTACATACACTTCTTTACTGCTGGCAAATGAAAAGCCCGTATCAAATGGCCCGAAAAAACCCTGTTCGTTGTAGTAACCAGTGATGTAGGTATTACCATCCTCGTCCGATACGATCTGCGTTCCTTTATCCGAACGTGTTCCTCCACTCGCTTCGAACCATTCAAAATCCTGTGCTTCTGCAATTTGCACAAAAGCAAAAAGGCATAACATCACCAGGGAGAATCGAGAGAATTGTTTTGACATAATGTAAAATTCCAGCTTGTTACAACACGATTGGTATCGCTTTCTTTATAATGACGCTTAATATTCACTTAACGTTGCGTTAATATATATTATTCTGTTTAATCGAGATTTGGAACACTTCAGTCAACGATTTAGCCAACAGCTTTTTCTCTGTTAAATAATTAATACTTTGGTGTTGTCAATGCTACTTAAAAAGTCAAAATACCTACTCGTTCTGTTTGTCATCCTGCTTGAGGGATTTACACTCAACGCGCAGCAATGGACACAAATGGCAGACTTTCCAGGCGAAGGAAGACATCGTGCAACTGCAATTTCTATTGGAAACAAAGGTTATTTAGGATTTGGACATATCAACGGAACTGGAACTGAAACCATTTTTAACGATTGGTGGGAATACGACCCAAGTAATAATTCATGGACACAGAAAGCAAGCTGTCCCATTCAGTCTATGCCTTTTTCCTATTACACAATGCTTGACAGTAAAGGGTTCGTAATTGATGGTGTAGCTTATTTGGGCTCATCGAATAATGGTCCATTTCTTAGTTATAATTCCTTCACGAACATGTGGCATGAATTAAACACACCATCCACTGGAATGGGATTTTCCAGTCCTTTAAGTTTTGAAAATAAAGGCTATGTCTACGGAAACAATTCCCTTGAGATATATAATCCGGGAACAGATTCGTGGACTTCTTTTAGTGGTTTTTCCACCCCAATTATTCCTGATGTGGGATGGTGGCAAAACATACATAGCAAGGGAACCAAAATGTATTTTACAGGTTACAACGGGCAATACAACGAACACTATTTCTGGTCATTTGATATTACGGATTCAATTTGGACCGATCACGGGTTATGGCTACCTGTTGCGCAATACCCGTATGTTTTCGATCATCAAGACCTGATTATTGTAGCGTGCGGAGGAAGTTCGAATCCTTGGGCGTATAATGAAGTTTACGCCTTTGATCCGAACTCAGAAACTTGGACTCAAATGATGGATTTCACTGGTTCAGCAAGAAGGTATACAACCGGATTTACGATACAAAATCAGGGTTATCTATGTACAGGAACGAATGGTGTTAATATGAGTGATCTGTGGCGCATGAATAATATACTTGGTACAGAGGACATGAATAAGGAGTTGAGCCTAAATGTTTTCCCAAATCCTGCCATGAAGTATATAAATATTTCACTCGAAGAACATACTTCATTTAAAGTTGAGTTGTTCGACCCTTCAGGAAAAGGAGTTGGGACGTATGAAACTACAAATGGTAAAATCACCATTGAGCGAGGAAATTTGCCTTCAGGGAGTTACCATTTGGTAGTAGAAACAAATAATGGTTTGCGAAGTTCAGGGAAGTTCTTATTCAACTGATGAATCCAACATAAAGGCAATAGGAAGTCTCACTCTACAATTTACTTTTTCACCATCCTTCTCCGCTGGCCTCCAGCGAGGCATCATTTTAATCACTTCCGTGGCGGCCTCATCCAATACTTCATGAACGCCTCTTTCAACTTTAATATCAGCAATCTTTCCTGATTTCCTGACCACAAAGGACATATAAACTCGCCCCTGTATTCCATCTTTGCGGGCCTCGAAAGGATATTGCACGTTGTTCGAAATAAACTTCATCATCTCATCGCGCCCACCTTTAAATTCTGCTTCAACATCGGGAAAATCAATTATGTCAGATTCTATTTTAGTGCCGTTTTCTTGAACAGGTTCCTGAGCATGAGCAGTTAGCATAAAGCCTAGAACAAATGTAAATGCCAATATTTTTTTCATGGTGCAATATAAGCTTAAATGCATTCTTTAGATAATATTGCGTTTGGTTATCTATTTTTGTTCTAAACCTTACAACATGAAAAGACTATTTTTAGCAGCACTGCTAAGCACATTATTTCAACTAAGTTCATCCGCACAAGTTAATTCACATGCCATTGGAGCAAGACTGGGTGGGGGAATCTGGGGTCAAGGTGCTGAATTATCGTATCAAATGGGCTTGGGTCAAGCAAACCGCTTAGAACTCGATCTAGGTTGGCGTTTTGGTAAATTTGATGATAACGGCATTGGTAACGACTATTCGCACATTGTCTTATCAGGAATTTATCATTGGGTGTGGAATATCACGGATGCCCTCAATTGGTATGCTGGTCCTGGAGCTCAAATTGGTATGTGGAATTACAAAAGTGATATCTACGAAGATGGCTTTACTGTCGGCATAGGAGGTCAAATTGGTATTGAGTACGATTTTAATGGCTTAGGAGCCCCAATTCTATTAAGTTTAGATTCCAGACCAATGTGGGGTCTCCTGGGACCCGGTCTTCGTTTTGGTTACGGCGGTGCATTAGGGATACGGTACACATTTTAAAATCTGTTAATAACTTATGAAAAGCTCCCTTTGGGGGCTTTTTCCCATTAAACAGGGTGTTTTAAACGACTTCTGTAATTATTCTCCTTCTAATTTAGTACTTGTGCGTGTTGAATTCCTTGCGCTTTTTCAAAATTGTACTTACATTTCGTTTCTGATTGCTAAGATCGGTTGCTAAAACTTAACAACTACTACACGTTGGGTTAACACCCTTTCCAATCAGATTTACCTACTTTACACACCTAAAGTTTTTTGAACTTATAAACTACTATTATGAAGCAGTTTGCTAAGGCCTTAATGGTCATTCTTTTGACTTTTACATGGTCAAATTCATTTGGACAGGTATTGATCAATGCTGATGTGAGTATCGATGGGTTCCGTCATAACAGAGATTGTGGAAACGACGGTGCTCTTGGAGATCAGCCTGATCCACGTTATAAAGTTTGGGTTGGTTACAACAGTGCTAACTTTAGTGCCGTAAGTTCACCTCCGGGACTGTATCCTGGATGTGCAACGACTTATGGAGCAGATGGTGTTGGATGTAACTCATGGAACCCTGGACTAATTAATGCTGTTTCATACACAGCGCTTCCTTTGACGCAGATCAATGTGGATATGGAGAGTTGGGAAGAAGACGGATGTGGTGGAGATTGTAGTGCCAACACATGCTTCATTAACAGTGATGACACACGTTGTGGACGTTTAAGAATTGGTGATGTCGACTTCTGGGACCAGGCTCCTTGTCAAGACAATGTATATGTTGGTGATTTTACATCAGGTACTTTCTTATCGATGCACAACAGATGTGGCGACAACAATGGTTCGGGATATGGTATCGACAATTTGATCGTCAACTGGAGTTTTGCCGAAGCGCCAACGATTACAACTCAGCCTACTCCTCCGGACCAAACACTTTGTATTGGAACACCAACAACATTAACAGTAGGCGTAAATTCATTTAACGGCTGGAGTCTTGCGCAGCAAGTACAATGGCAAGTTTCTACGAATACGGATTGTGCAGCTGCGACAGGATGGACAGATATCCCTGGTGCAAACAGCCTTTCATTTACCCCTCCGGAAACACCGGGAACAAGACTTTACAGATGTATTATTTCTAGTCACTGCTCAGACATCAATCAATTAAATGTCGTGAGTAACTGTGTGAGAGTAACGTATCACCCATTTGCAGCTCCAATCGTGAGTTCATTCTGCGGTTCATCCGCGGTTTCTGACGTACCAGTTCAATATTGTGTTGAATCTACACCGAACCAGGATGCGAGTGTGAACAACTCTTCGTACACATGGACTGTTACGCCTTCAGCAGGTGTAACGATCTCTGACCCAAACAGTGCTTGTACAGATATCACATTCTCAACAACAGGTAGCTACACGATCGAAATGACATATGGCGATGCATGCCCTAGTGCCGATGCAACTTCAACTTGTATAACAACAATTTCTCCGGCAGCATGTGACATGGTCTATGTTGATGCGCTATTCGGAAATGACGCTAACCTCGGTTATCCTGAATCTCCGGTTGCTACAATTGATAGAGCATTCCAACTTGTGAGTGGCGGTAGAACAAACATCCGCGTTACAGGTGGAAACTACCTTGAAAGTAACATCATTGACATGCAATCAAACGTCTTTATTGATGGAAGCTGGGTAAATACAGCAGGTGTTTGGACTAAGAACAGTGCCACTTCAACTAACATCACATTCTCAGGAACAGAAGATCTAAGTGCTGATGTTTCTCACGTTATTGGTATTAGAGCAATCAACGTAAGTGATTGGAGAATGCAAGACATTAACATCACAACATCAAATGCTACCGGCCAGTCGGCTTCAGGAAATGGAAAGTCTAACTACGGACTAGTTATTTCCGACGGTTGTACGAACTATAATATTGTACGTTGCCAGATAAACGCAGGAGATGCAACGGCAGGTACTGGAAAACCAGGAGGTTCTGCTGGTCCATTCGATTCTAACTGGGATGGAAGCAACGGAAATAATGGAGGAAATGGTACACAAGGTGCACAAGGAGAATGCGATGGAGGTACATGTGACCGCGGTGGAGACGGTGGAAATGGTGGTGCAGGAAATACGGCACCTGGTGCGAGTCCTGTTGGAAACGTTGGAGGAAATGGCGGAAACGGAGGTTTCGGTGGAGCTGGAGGAGATGAAGATTGTGTTGCCGCAACAAACCAGTGTAATATAAGCCAAACAACCTCTGGGCAAAATGGAGCGCGAGGAAACGACGGAACACCTGGATCACCCGGTGTTGGGCCAGGCGGTGCTGGAGGACCACTTGGAGCAGGATCTTGTGGTGGTGTTGGAGAAGAAGATAATGGAGATCCTGGAAACCCTGGTACAAATGGAAGTCCAGGAACCAATGGTTTAACAGTTCCTGCTGCCTATGGAACCTACGTAACGCCAAGCTACGGTACTGATGGCGGCGGCGGCGGCGGCGGCGGTGGCGGCGGCGGCGGCGGTGGCGGCGGCTGGGATTCCGGAGGATTCTTTGGAAATGACGACGGAGGTACCGGAGGTCACGGAGGAGCCGGTGGTGGTTCCGGTGGTGGAGGTGCCCGTGGAGCCCAAGGAGGTGGCCACAGCTATGGAATTTACATTTATAACAGTACAGGAGGTAACATCATTGACTGTGCTGCTTCTTCGGGAATTGCGGGAGCAGGTGGCGAAGGAGGAACCGGAGGAACTGGAGGAGGTTCAGGGACTCGTTTTACTAGTGACTATTCATGTGACAATGCCGGATTTGCCGGAGATGGAGGTTTAGCCGGATCTGGTGGTAACGGTGGAGACGGTGGAGACGCAAATGCAGGTATATCAATAGCTATCTATAGATCTGGAGGAACAGCTCCTTCTTATTCTGCCGGGATTGCTGAAAATGCGGGAACTTCAACAGGCGCTCCTGCTCCGAACCCAACAACGATCGTAATGGATCATTCAGTGAACGGAAAAGGATGTGTTAACTCACAGATCGACTTTGACAATACAAACCCTGACACGTGGACATTGAGCGGTTCAACATACATTGAAGATGTAAACAGCACAACTTCAAGCTTCACAGCTACATCAGTTCCTATCTCTGTATACTATACGGCAAATGGAATTTACGATGTTGGAACAAACGGAGCTACCTACGAAGATTGGGTGCACATCATAGATGATACTCGTCCCGGTACAACTTCATTTACGCTTTCTACTTCTGCTCTATGTAGCGGTGGTACGATTGATATAACTGCTCCGGTTTGGGGAACTGAATTGGAATGGGAATGGGTGTTGTTCGATACGGATGCAACATCGCCTATTCAGACAGTTACAACTCAGAATGCTTCATTTACAGCACCTGTTGTGGGAACACCAACTACTTATAATATTCGATACAGAGTAAGAGAATCTTGCTGTGGTTGGAGTAAGCCATATTACACATCGTTTACCGTGAATCCTAATCCGGTTCCAGTGATCGCTGCGTCAGGCCCAACAACATTCTGTGCAGGAGATCAGGTGACGCTAACTTCTGATCCTTACACAAGCTACTCTTGGAGCACAGGTGCTACATCACAGTCAATCGATGTGGTATCTTCAGGAACTTACACTGTAACAGTGGTTGATGCAAACGGATGTACAGGAACATCTGCAGCAACAACGGTAACTGTTAATCCTCTTCCTACTCCAACGATCACACCTTCAGGATCAACTACCCTGTGTGACGGTGATGATGTCGTATTATTCGCTTCTGCAGCAAGTTCCTATACTTGGAGTACAGGTGAAACAACTCAGTTCATTACGGTGAATACAGGAGGTGTTTACGATGTAACTGTGACAGATGCAAATGGGTGTTCTGCTTCTGCAACACCACTAACGATCTACGAGGTGAATGCTGAAGTAACAACACCTGGTTTGAATTCAGTTTGTAGTGGGTCGACGGTAACGCTATCTGCAACAAATCCATACACTGCACCTGGAACAACTTATCAATGGCAATTAGACGGGACAGATATAGGAGGTGCAACAAACAGCACATATGATGCTACGGTTGCTGGTGACTATACAGTGATCTTAAACAATCCTGCTTGTGGCGCACCATCTGTGTCTGCAGCAGTTACAATTCTGGATGGAATTGAAGATCCAATCTCAACATTGACACAACCTGATTGTACAACACCGACGGGAGTAATTGATGTAACAACTCCAATTGGAGCTACGATCGAATACAGTATTGACGGCCTTACTTATCAGTCAGGAACATCATTCACGGGACTTGCTCCTGGAACATACGATCTGACCGCACAGGAAACTTCGAATGGCTGTGTTTCAAACATTGTTCAAGTAACAATAGACCCAGCGCCAGTTGCACCGACTGATCCGACAGCGAGTGTCACGGTTCAACCTACATGTGCTGCACCGACGGGCTCAATTGAAGTTACTGCTCCAACAGGCGCGAACTACGAGTACAGTGTCGACGGTATTACGTACCAAGCAGGAACGACATTCAGTGGACTTGCTCCTGGAACATATGACGTAACTGTACAAGACATTTCAAATGGATGTACAAACGCTGGATTGGTTCAGTTAACAGTTGATCCTGTACCAGGTGCTCCTGCAGCGCCAACAGCAAGTGTTACAATTCAGCCAACGTGTGCTGCTCCAACTGGAGATATTGATATCACTGCTCCAACAGGAGCGAACTATGAGTACAGTGTAGACGGAGTAACGTATCAAGCGGGCACGTCATTCACAGGATTAGCTCCTGGAACATATGATGTGACTGTTCAAGATATCTCTTCAGGATGTGTTTCTCCTGCAACTCAGTTGACTGTAGATCCAATTCCTACAGGAGCTACGATCACACTTGACGGGACAACAGACCCAACTTGTGCGGGAGACAGCGACGGTACAATCTCAACTACTGTTTCAGGTGGTACGGGACCATACACAATTGCTTGGACACCGAACGTTGGCAGCACAGAAGATCTTACTAACCTTGCGGCTGGTACATACGACATGTTAGTGACTGATGCCAACGGATGTACAACAACTGACAGCTATACGCTTACAGATCCTGCGGCGATTGCGATCACTGAAACAATTACAGCACAGAGCTGCGGAAACGTGGACGGAGTCATAAGTGTTGCCGTTACAGGAGGTGATAATAACTACTCATATGCATGGACTCCAAACGGTGAAACTACATCAAGTATTTCCGGATTAGCTGCTGGTAATTACGACGTTACAGTGACGGATGGAAACGGTTGTACAGGTACCGGTTCCTATGCGGTGACCTTGACTGGGAATTTACCGGTTGATGCCTCTCCAAATGTCACTACGATCTCGGCAGGAGGCAGTGTTGACCTTTCGGTTACAGGAGCAACAGATTACACATGGACGCCTGCAACGGGGCTATCATGTACAGATTGTAGCGACCCTACTGCATCTCCTATCGAGACAACAACATACATTGTTACGGGAACAGACGGAACAGGATGTTCTGGTTCAGATACCGTCTTGGTGATCGTTGAGAACACATGTGCCGAAGTTTACATTCCAACGATCTTCTCACCTAATGGTGAAGGACCAATCGAAAATGAAAGCCTATGTGTGTTTGGTGATTGTATCGAAGAAATGAATCTCAGAATATTTGATCGCTGGGGTGAAATGGTATTCGAAACCAACGAACAAGGGACATGCTGGGATGGTACTTTCAACGGAAAAGACATGATGACTGGGAATTACGTTTACACCGTCTACGTGAAGCTCACCAACGGTGATGTGATCGAAGAATCAGGTAATGTAACTCTTGTACGATAACAGTTTAAAAATTTGAGCTATGAAAAATTTAAAGACACTTTTAGCTAGCCTTTTGATCATAACAGGGAACTGTACTTTCGCACAGGATATACATTTCTCACAAGTTGGATTCTCTCCATTAACATTAAATCCGGCACTCGCTGGAGCCAATGGAGCAATTAATGGGGTACTTAACTACAGAAGTCAGTGGGCAAGCGTTGCGAAGCCTTACAACACGATGGCCGCATCATTCGACATGCGTGCGATGGAGTCTAAAAATGGGATCTTCGCCGTTGGGTTGAATTTCTTTAACGATCAATCTGGTGAATCTCGAATTAGTCAGAATTCAGTAAACCTGCACCTCGCCTATCACATGTTCATGAATGATGAACACTCTATTGGCGTTGGTATTTACGGTGGATGGGGGCAAAATGCCCTAACATTGAATGATGACAAATGGGGAGTCCAATACGACGGTGCAGCCTATAATGAATCTATAGGAAGTGGTGAAAGCTTTGCCCGTCAGAGCTTCTCTTACCTTGATGCGGGTACCGGAATCGTTTACTCGTATAACGACAGCAGAAGCGGTTTCTCAACAGATGAGGGGAAACGAGTTAATGCAGGTTTTGCGATCTTCCATGTGAATCAACCTAGCTACTCATTTGTTGCGGCAGCGAATGACAAGCTAAGAATGAGAATGAGTGGATTTGTGGACGCCCTGATCACTCTTAACGGCTCTCGTAACTCCATCCGACCTGGAGCATATGTTAATTTCCAGAACGGAAGTAAAGAGATCGTTCTTGGTACATACTACAGATACATGGCGACACAAGGATCACAGATCACTGGATTCAAAAAACCATTGTATTTGTCGCTTGGTGGATTCTATCGATTCGGTGATGCTTTCATTACGAAGTTTATGGCTGAATTCCAGGAATACTCGCTTGGGTTCGCTTATGACTTCAATGTTTCAAACTTGAGCACATTCTCTAGAAGTCTTGGAGGATTTGAATTGTTCTTAAGGTATTCATTGCCACAATTAGGAGGAATTGGACCGAAAGCAAGAATCTAAACACTCGAATTATTAAATTTAGGCCTTCCCTCTTTCGGGGAAGGCTTTTTAATGCGCACAATGAAGATAAAACTACTCTTAGGCTTAGGATTACTGCTTACCTCATGTATGTCTGTGAAGAAACTTGAAAGCAGCAGGAACAGAGCAATATCTTACATCGAAGAGGCTCCCTACGAGATAAACATCGTGATGATCTACAATTATTTGCAGCAAACAAATGATCTTCCTGACCTTAAATCTCAATCCGCCTTTGATGATCAAATAACCTATTTTAAAAACAGTACTGATTTTAATGACAGTGTCAACTACTCCATCATCCAACAATTCTGGAGACTAAAGGATCCTAATTATAAGCTGCCGGAGCAACTTCTTAAATCAGCTTCGGGAATTGACTCTTTAACTCTACTGGCCTTATATTGCGATCAATATGCTATTGATTCAACAAGTCATTTTTCTCGTTTAAAAAAAGCCGGGGAATCTAAAGATTCTGAAACGAACATTGCCCTTCTCACACTCGCATTTTTGAAAAACAACAATTGCTATAGCCTCGATGAGCTAAGATCATTGAATGATTATTTGGATGTACAAAGTGCGGCCATTTTAAATGAACCTGAACTTGAATGGAATGATAAAAGCATTGAGACGGCAGCGTTCAGGTCCGAAGCCAAACTCGACTATCAAAAGGCTTGGTTAAAAGAATTTTTGAAGGCTCAACAAGAAGATGGTGGCTGGAAAGGAAGGGCTTCAAATGATGCCTCAAATTCGCACACTACCATTATGGCGATCTGGTTCCTTCAAAATGTGATCAACGATTTAGAGAAGTAAGTTTTTAGAGATCGTCCAAAAGATCCACCGTAGGTTTGGGCTTTTCATTTCGATGTGCCCTGACGGCCTTTCTCAACTCAACAATGGAGGCTCCGAAGAAGACCAGTACGGCTATTACGGCAATCATATAGCCAAGCTCAACCGAAACGTTTCTGCGCGGACTGAATAATTCAAACGTCAATATGAAAGCCAGCAAAGGCATATAAAGCACATTAAATGCTGCCAATACGAGTGTAATAATCGTCATGGCTCTGTTCCGTTTTATGAAAAGCGGTATAAGTCCAAAAATCATTAGCGCTACCATTATATGGCTCTCTACAAGTTCTACTCCTGCCATCTTAACATTCTCTTCTGCCAAGGTATTACCAAACATTCCGCCTGTATAGTAATCGAAAGACTTGTACGGCAAAAACAAGGAGACGAGGATCACTCCAAAGCAGATAAGATGTACTACCGGTAGTTTTTTCACAGCGAATAATTTGTAAGGAAATTACAATAATCTTTCGACATGGCATGCTCTTTGCTTTTATGTACACATAACATCTAAAATTAGAGCCATGAAACATCAAAGAGAAGAATTGATCGTTGCGAGTGTGGGATTAGTGTTGGGATTTGGCTTATTTATGTTAATGACCTTATGATCGCGAATCGAACGATATCAAACGAACCAGAATGACCCTCCTCGTGAATAGGAGGGTTTTTATTTATAAACAAAAAGGCACCTTTCAAATCAATGAAAGATGCCTCCCTGAACTAAACTAAAGCGATCAGTCCTTCATAAACCTGATCATTTCACGACGATCATCGACTATGACCTCAAGTAAGTACATACCTTGAGCCATTTGACTAATATCAAATTGATGATTGCTGTTATTGCTTCTTGCTCCTTGCTGATACACCTGACCGTTCAATCCAAAGATCGTGTAATCAATTGCACGCGCATCAGTTAACTGAAGCTCGAAATGATCTTTCGCAGGGTTAGGATACAATGTCATTTCAACCAATTCCAATTGCTCTATACCGGCAACACAGTCCACTACGATCGTTTCACAGTAGGTATTGTAGCAGCTGTCAGAAGCAATCACCTCCAAACAGACTGTATACGTTCCATTCTGAAGATATGTATGGCTTGGATTAGGGTTGTTTGAAGTTGATCCATCTCCGAAATCATAGTACCACTCCACGACTTGGAATTGAGAAGTTGAATTGTCATACAATTGAATGGTCGGGCACTGGCTTGTTGAGTCAAGAATAAAGCCTGCCTGACATCCTGATTGCTGTCCAAGACAATCTACTGTTACCTGTGTACAATACGAGCTTGTGCAACTGTCAGCAGATGTCGTATACAAACAAACAGTGTAAACTCCATTTGAAGCATAAGTATGTGTTGTATTGGCACTTGTGGATGTATTTCCATCACCAAAATCATAATACCATTCAACGATAGGTTGCGTTGAACTAGACATATCACTGAACACATATGTCGGACATTGAGAATTAGGAGTGATCATAAAGTTTGCAGTACAAGTAGACTGCTGACTGCATGGCCCTTGAGTCCATGATGTTACGCCATAATAGTTTTCAGCCTCACAACTATTATTATACGTCACTCCGTCACATCCACAAACGGGGTTTATAACCGTCGGACATAAAACTGTAGAATCCATTATTGACGGATCGATACATCCAGTTTGACCGATGCAAGAAATATCGATCGTATCGCAGTACGTGTCTGAACATCCGCCTGTGGACTGGATAGTTAAGCAAACCAAATACATCCCGTTGGATGCATAAGTATGCGATGGGTTTTGTTGCGTTGATGTTGTTCCGTCTCCAAAAGACCAGCTCCAACCTGCAACGAAATTTTGTTGAGTAGAATCGGCAAATGAACCATCATAGAAGTTCACTGTCGGACAGTTAGTTGAGGTGTACTGAAAGTACGCCTGACATCCTCCCTGAGCATTTGCATTAAATATGCTCAACAAAGGAATAGCAATTAAGGTAAGTATACGTTTCATAAGCTAAGTATTTGGTCTAAATACAATTGTCAAAAACAAAGGGTTGCCTGAAACAAAAAAAGCCACTTAAAAAGTGGCTTTTGTACTTACTAAATGTATCTGTTAAACGCGCGACACGTTAATTGCATTCAGTCCTCTTGGTCCTTCTTCTACTTCGTACTCAACTTTGTCATCCTCACGGATACTTCCGTTTACATTCGATTTGTGTACGAATACATCTTTTCCTCCTTCATCAGCAACGATGAATCCGAATCCTTTTTCTTCATTGAAGAACTTAACTGTTCCTGTTTTCATTGTATTGTATTAAAAATGCGCTGATTAATATTGAGGTTCAGCACTTTACCTCTTTTATATATTGGCACTATTGCCAAGTTTCAAAATTATAACGACACAAAAAAGACGATTTGAAATTTAGGTGTCGGGGTCCAAAAGAAAGGTATTATTTGATAACGCCCCGCCAATCGACACGACGAATATAG